>DASPQS010000066.1:0-9843 GCA_035624865.1 Binataceae bacterium (SeqCode)
GCGCGAGCTCAATGTCGACCTGCTCGCCTCCAATGCTCAGACCTGGGTCAATCGCCATCTCAAGTTCACTCATGGCTACGGTCTGGTGATGAGCCCGGTCAACACCAAGGACCGCGAAGGCCTGCCGGTCCTCTACACCAAGAACATCCCTCCGGTGTCGGACGTTGGCATCAACATTACGCGCCCGGGCATTTACTTCGGCGAGGAACCCGACGTCTACGCCATCGTCCACGGATTGTCGCCCGAATTCGATTATCCGCACGGCAACGACAACGTCTACAACTTTTACAAGGGCAGTGGTGGCGTGTCCGTCAGCGGCTTCTGGCGGCGACTGCTCTTCAGCATCTACTACCGCGATATCAACCTGCTGGTGACCGAGAATATAGTCGCGGGCAGCGATATCCTGCTGCGCCGCAATATCAACGACCGCATCAACGCGCTGGCACCCTTCCTGAGCCAGGACCGCGACCCCTACATGGTCGTCCATGGGGGCGGACTCTACTGGATAGTCGATTGCTACACTCTGAGCGACCGTTACCCGTACTCGCAGCGAAACGGCGATCAGATCAACTACATCCGCAATTCGGTAAAGGCCGTGATTGACGCCTATACCGGCGATACCACCTTTTACGTGGCCGACGCCGAGGATCCCGTCATTCGCACCTGGCAGCGCATCTACCCGGAGATGTTCAAGCCGATGAGCGCGATGCCGCCGGATTTGCACGCTCACGTACGCTACCCGGAGGACTTTTTCCTCATCCAGGCGGATATCTACCGCACCTACCACATGACCGATCCCGCCGTCTTCTATAATCGCGAGGACCTGTGGGCCTTCCCGCGCGAGAACTACGAGGACACCACCGGCCCGATGCAGCCCTACTATGTGATCATGCGGCTGCCCGGCGAGAAAAACCCCGAGTATATCCTGATGCTCCCGATGGTGCCGCAGGGACGCGACAATATGATCGCCTGGCTGGCCGCCCGCTGTGACGGCACTGACTACGGCCACCTCTTTGAGTTTTCCTTCTCCAAGGACAAACTCTTTTACGGTCCTTTTCAGATTCAGGCGCGCATCAACCAGAATCCGGAAATCTCCCAGCAATACTCGCTGTGGAACCAGATGGGCTCGAAGGTAATCCTGGGTAATCTGCTGGTGATCCCTGTCGAGGATTCGCTGCTTTACGTCGAGCCGCTGTATATTCGCGCTCAGGACGGCCAGTTGCCCGAACTCAAGCGCGTGCTTGCCTCCTACAGCGACCGCACCGTGATGGGCGACGACCTCGACTCGACCCTCGCCGCACTATTCAAGGGTCCCGCTGGCGGCGCTCCTGTCGTCGCCAAAGCGTCGGCGCCCGCCGTCCAGGTCGCCGCCACGCAACCGCCTCCCCCTTCCGCAAATCTCCCGCCCGACCTGCGCGACGCCGCCGACCATTACAATCGCGCCCTGAAAGCTCTACGCGAGGGCGATTGGCCCGAGTTCGGCTCCGAGATGCAGAAGCTGGGGCAGCAGTTGGGCCAAGCCGGCGATTCACTTAAGCATCCATAGGTGAAATCGCATGAATAAACGCTGACTAGCGTATTTTAGCATAAAATAGGCTTCATTTCTGGGGTGAAATCCGAGGCAGTGAGCGAAAGTTCTGTGGATATCGTTCCCGCCGGTGACTCGGCGCGCGGGCGCACCCTCCGTTCCCGATGCAACGCGCTCGCCCGTCGCGTGCTCGACGCATCCGCCGGAACCGCCTTCGTAGCAGCGTGGCAGTCCCGGCGAAATTCTGGAACCACCCAACTCCCCGCCGGTCCCCGATGGCAGGGTGCCTTCAGCGGGATACTCTCGATTGCCCAGCGCCGGATCGAATCAACCGCCGGTGCCGAAACGCCAATCCGTCTCGATTCCAGTCAACTTGTTCCCTTGTTTGTCGGTCTCGTCGATCGCGACCAACGTTTGGACGCCATTTCGGTCCGGCGCAAATCCGGGCTCACCAGCGTCACCGTCATCGTGGTTGTGCAGCACGGGTGCGCGCTCGACCAGATTGAGGCGCTCGCGCAGCTCGCGGTTGATCGCCTCCTCGATATCGTCGGCGCAGGCGATGGGACCCGGCAGCACGCTTTCTGGCGCCGCCGCGCGCTTACCGCCAACGATCGCTTGGCGCGCGGGAGAGCCGAGCGGGCCCAAGCGGATGTCGATCGGCGGCGCCTTGATGGAGCAGTAGCTGCCGCCTCACGCCTGCGTCCGCACAACCGTTTCTCCGGACTCGGTTCGATCGCCGCGCGTTTCGGACCATTCGCCGCGTCGGCGGTCGCAATCGCCGGCGATGATGGCCTGCGGATAGCGGCTGGTTGCGCTGCGCTCACCGTTCTTCCTCCACTTGACGGCGAGAGCGCGATCGCGGACAGCTTTCGCCGGAAATCGACGATCCTGCGCGTGCGCGATCGATCGCGTTCCGCCGTTTATCACGAGGATCGTCTCTTCGCGCGCTTTGCCGCATACCTTTGCGTGCCGTTCGGATGCGGCGCTTTCGCATTGGCCGCGAGTGAGCCAATCGAGCCTTCAACTGTCGCCGCTCTGGAAGCACTTGCTCTCAGAATCGATCCGTTGGTGCGTGCATGGCTTGCCGAGGCGGAGGCCGAGCGTCTGCGCCGGCTGGTGCACAGTCTCGGGTTGCGAATATTTGGTGCGATCGACCTCGAGCGCGCTCGCATTGCGCGCGACCTCCACGACCATCAGGCCCAGCTTCTTGCTGCCGCGCGAATCGCGATCGAGGCTGGGCCGGAGCAGGCGCGCGGCGTCTTCAAACAGCTCGAGGGCGATTTGCGCCTGCGTGTACGAGAATTGCGCCCCGCCACGCTTGGCCGCTCGACGCTCGAGCAGGCGCTCCGCCGTGAACTCGGGCGCCTCGCCGATGCAACGATCACAGGCAGGCTAACCGGCGCCGAACGAATGGGCGCGCTTAGCCGGCAGGTGCAACAGTTGTGCTATCAGATTACGCGCGAAGCGCTCTCGAACGTGCTGCGGCATTCTGAAGCCACGCATGTCGAAATCGGAGTCGAAAAACGCGGTGAACAGGCACTTCTTACGATCTCCGACAACGGCAAAGGCATGGATGGGAATGGCGGCGGCCGCAACGGGATGGGACTAGGCGGACTTGGCGAACGGCTCGAGCTGATGGGCGGTAAACTGCGGATCGATTCCCGCCCGGGGTCGACCAGGATTATCGCAGAAATCCCGGAGTCCGTATGACTTCGAGCGAGAAAATCCGCGTGATGCTGGTGGATGATCACGGGATCTTGCGCGGTTCGCTGCGCGCCTTGCTCGAAAAACACGGACACGAAGTCGTCGCTGAAGCGGGAACGGGCGAGGAGGCATTGGCGCTTGCGGCCAGGTTCCGTCCCTCGGTAGTCCTGATGGACTTGGAAATGCCCGGAACCGGTGGTCTCGCTGCTATCCATCGGCTGCGCAAGCTGTCGCCTGCGTCCAAAGTATTGATCCTTTCAGCGCATGACGACGAGGAATACGTGCTGGAGGCGATAACCATCGCCGGTGTTGCCGGTTATCTGGTGAAGGCGGACGCGCCGGAGGAATTGCTGGGTGCACTGCACGCCGTCAACTCCGGCAAACGTTACCTGAGCCCGTCGATCACGCCGATCGTCCTGGGCCGGCTTAATCAGACGCGTCCCGGACGGATGAACAATTCTGCATTGACTAGGCGGGAGCGCGAGGTGATGCGCCTGATCGGCGAAGGCAGCAGTGCGAAAGACATAGCGCACAAGCTCGGCATCAGCCCCAAGACCGCACAGGTCCATCGCGACAACCTCAAGCACAAGTTCGGGCTGCGGACGACGGCAGATATGGTGCGCTGGGCGATCAAGCACAAAATTGTACGACTGAAGTAGGAAATCGCCGGGGCGAGAAACTCCCGAACGGCGCGGGTCGAGCAAGTCGGTCCGCGCCCTTTGCCACAATCAGTGTGCGAAGCTTGTACTGGCCGAGATTTCCTTCTGCGGCAGCTCATGACGGGAGGGGCGTGCGAAGCGGCGTTGCTGCTCCGTGGTCAGCAGCCGCCTGAGGATTGCCCTCTGCTTCACGGTTCCGATCAGGTTCCCGCTGCGCCGGTTATATACTTCGACCGCATTCCGATAGACTATGCGGCTCGAATCGACCAGGGTGAACCGGCACGTGTAGTTGTAGTGGAGTTCAGCGTCGTCGGCTTCGTAATGCACGATCGCCTCTACAGGGCTCAGGACGGATGCTCTCGGCCTCCCTAGAATTCGTTGGCTGGGCGAACTGTAAAGTTCACCGGCGATAAACACGGTATCGCCCTGCCGGCCAAAGATTATACTCGCGCGGTCGGGGTTTTCTCCCGTCAAAAATTCCGGCCGCACGCTGTGTAAAGTGCTGTGGGTATATCCGCCCCAGAATCCGACAAAATCCAGGCTGGCCTTGGGCAATTCCAGGACATTCGATTCGAAACTATCAGCCTTGGACTGCGAGGCAGAAGGGACGAGCGCGAGCGACTGAGTATGCGCAAGCGCAAGCGCCGGCGGCGTGCCCCCCGGATGGGCCGATGAGAATCCGTCCCTGGCCGCGTCGTTGTGGAGTCGTATTGCCAATTTGAGAACAGTCCCCACGCCAAGGATTAGCGCGGCGGCCAGTCCGGCAATGTACGCGAGGCGTCGTTCGTTCATCCAGACCTCAAAAAGAAACCGGATCGTCGTCCGCTCAGGTTTCCCCTTTCTCGGCCGAAGTGGTAGTAATGGATCACGGGGCAGCAGAGCCCGCGGAGGGATCGCAATGCAGGGAAAAGGCGTGCACCATCTCGGCCTGGCAACGCTCGACATCGACCGTACCATCGACTTTTACACCAGGAACCTCGGCTGGAAAGTCGCTTGGTGCGATGTTCTCGAGCCGCCCGAGGGCGGTCGTATCAAGCATGCTTTCATGGATACCGGCGACGGTACGCTGGTCGCCTTCATGGCTCCGGAGAAAGTGCCCGGCATTCCTGCCGAGTTCAAAACCGACATCAGCAGCGCTCAAAATCTGCCACAGGCTTTTTATCATTTTGCCTTCGAATGCAGTTCGGTCGAGGAGCTCGAAGCTCGGCGTGAAGACCTCGCGAAAAAGGGCATCGACGTGACTCCGGTGGTGGACCACGAATGGTGCCGCTCGATCTATTTCAACGATCCAAACGGCCTCCTGCTCGAATACTGCGCGAGCGTGCGCGAGTTCAATGAAGACGACAAGATCATGAAGCATCGGGTTCAACCCGGGCCGATGGTCAAGGACCCGCAGGACGCCAGGAAGGTAATCGCCAAACTGATGGGCCGTGAGGCTCCCAAGGCCAAGGCGGTCTGAACGGAATCCATGACGAAGAAACGGGCGGCGCGGTGGATCGCCGCCCGTTTCATACGAGCAGCAGGATAATCGCGTAGGCTCCCGACCCGCCCAGAAACCACCAAAAGCGGCCCTCTTCAGCGCCCGGCAATTCTTCGTTCATACTCGTCATCACCACGCCTCCGGCGACGAACGCGAATAGCCGTGATATTACAGCGTGAGGCATTGGTGAAGTCGAAGCGATCAGCCAACCGATCAAGACACTGGCCGAGAGTATCCACCAGACCCACCGGTTGTAGACTTGTCCGTGCTCGTCGACGAGCGTGTGTCCCACGATAGCCAGGTGCAATCCCATCGCGGCCGCATAGAGGCCCAGCGAACGCTCGCCCTCGGCGGCGACGTCCACAAGCAGGTAGCCGATAAGCCAACTGTACAGGGCGAATCCGGCGGTCTCGAGCCAAAACGCCGCGGTATTTTGTGTGCGCCCTGCGTGCGGCTCTGCCGATGACGCCAGGACCATGTGCTCCAGTCCGTAAAAGAATACGAAGCCAAGCAGTGCAACAACGTAGATCCGCCGCTCGGCGAACATCAGCTCGGTGGTTGCGTTCTCCAGCAATCTTTCCTGATGGGCGCTTAACTCGGGCAGAATGTCGAGAAAGACGTACGCTACCGATACTCCCGCAGCCAGCGAGAGCCAGTGCCGGTGGAATTTGATCTGAAGAGGATAAAGCCGGCTCGCCGATGCGTACACAGCCACGAACACAACGGCGACGATCAAGGTATCGAAGTTTTGCATGCGTCGGACTCCGAGCTGTACGGTATCCTGCGCCTCGCTGGAAAGCATCGTCTGGCTTGTGACAGGTGGCCACTTCGCGCACGCGTTGTGGGAATGGCCCGGCGTTGCCGATCGCTAGTCGAAATGATAATTGGCGAGAGCAGCCAAAACTCCAAAGCGTGAGGAATTCAATCGTGGCGGAAACAGGATTGTTCGAAGTCATGTATTCGGCCGGCGCCATCAGGCGCCTGCGGCCCGACCCGGTGCCCGACGAAGTGATCACCAAGGTGCTTGACGCCGCCATCCGCGCTCCCTCGGGTAGCAACGCGCAATCGTGGCTGTTTATGGTGGTGAAGGACGCCGGCAAGCGTAAGCAACTGGGCGCGGTCTACAAGAAGGCGTCGGAAATTCTGATGAAGCTCTATGCCGGCGCACCGCGGCCCGAGCACATGGACGAGAAGAAGTACGCGCGTTTCATGCAGTCGGTGCAGCATCTCTTTGACCATATGGGCGACGCGCCGGTGCTGCTGGTCCCCTGCCTCAAGGCCTCGATGTGGTCGGGAAGCACCAATCTGCCGGCGGACATCAAGGCGCGAATGGCTGGGTCGGTGCGAATCGCGGGCTCGAGCATCTATCCCGCGGTGCAGAACATTATCCTGGCTTGCCGCGCGTTTGGCCTGGGCACCGTTCTGACCACGATTCATGCGTTCTTCGAGGAAGAGGTACGCGCGATCCTGAATCTGCCGGCGGACGTGCAGACCTACGCGCTGATGCCGATTGGCTATCCTCAAGGTCATCATTTTCCCGTAAAGCGCAAGGCCGTGAAGGAGGTTGCCTGCCTCGATAGTTACGGCAAGGCCTGGCCCGGATAGCCACTCGGCCTTTCGCGTTCCGTTACTGCTTTGGACGGTAGAAAAAAGCACGGCGGGCGGCGCCTGAACTGGCGGCGCCGCCCGCCGTGCGCATGGTGTCGGCGTGTATCGATCAGCCGGGCCTGCACGGCTGGCCGATACCGCTCAATTAGCCCAGCTTCTCTTTGAAGAACGCCACCGCCTTGCCAAACGCCTCTTTCGCGTGCGCCGCATGGTATGAGGGACGCTCGTCGCACATGAAGCCGTGGTCGGCGTCGGCGTAGAGGACAATCTCGACCGGCTTGCCGGCTTGGTTGAGCGCGTCGCGGAACTTGTCCACCTCGGCCATCGGGATGAACGCGTCCTTGCCGCCGAAGAACGCTAGCACGGGTCCCTTGAGGTTCGCCGCGTAATCAATCGGAGCCTTGCCGCCCGGCTGTCCCGCCCGCGTCATCCCACCGCCGTAGAATGGCGCCGTCGCGTAAACGTCGGGATTGCGCACTGCGGTCAGGAACGCCACGCGCCCGCCCATGCAAAAGCCGGTGGTTCCGAACCGTGGCTTTGCTTCCTTCATCGTCTTCGCGTAATTGATCGCCGCGGTCATGTCGGCGACGATCTGGTCATCGTTCAAGCTCCCCATCAGCTTGATCGCACCCGGCAAATTGTCGTATCCGACCACGTTGTTGGGTTGGCGGAAATAAAGGTTCGGCGAAATCGCGACGAATCCCTCAGCCGCGAATCGGTCGGTGAGTCCCTTGATATTATCGTTCAAGCCAAAAGCTTCCATCACCACGACCAGGCCAGGATAAGGGCCGCCGCTCGCCGGGCGAGCCAGATGGCACGGCATCTTCTCACTGCCGGTCTGCACCGTCAGGTCCTGCTTGACGATCTCCATAAGTCCCTCCGTGTTTTGGTTTTGCCCTCAGGTGAGGGCCCTGAAAACTATTTCAACAGCGCAATCGCGCCGACGCAGAGCGTCGCACTCTGCATTTCCGGCTACGCTCGCTCGCAAAAGCGTCGCGCCGGGGCGAAACTCGTCGCCGCGGGCCGATTAGCCGGCAAATCGTAGCAAATTTCGAGACCTTTCTCAGCCTTCTTCGCACAGATGACCTCGGTCCTCAAGAACTCGAACTCGATTGCTCACAACTTCCCGCCAGGCATCTGCGCGAAACCGAAAACAGTTCGAGGGAAGCACGCTCGCCCCAACACAGTCGTGCGGCTACTATAGCGGCGAATGCGCATGCGGCAGGCCGCCCCCGCGCATTCACCGCGACCCGTGCGTAACCCATGATACCCTTGCGCGACAGCGAAGCCTCGCGCCGCCTCAGTGCGGCCAACTCGCTGTTGATCCTCCTGAACTTCGCGGTCTTTGCGCTCGAAATGCGGCTCGGGCCAAATGCCGAATCGACGCTCGCGCCATTCGCGATGGTTCCGGCACAGATCTCACATCTCGGTGCCGCGGCGGCGGCGGCACGTCTGCAAGCGCTCGCGACGCTCGCGACATCGCTCTTCCTGCACGGCGGCTTGCTCCACATCGCGGGAAACATGCTCTACCTGTTCATCTTTGGTCCTGCCGTAGAAGAGGCGATGGGGCATCTGCGCTACGTATGCTTCTATCTGCTTGCCGGAGTGGCGGCGAGTCTCGCGATGGTGGCGATGGGGCCGGAGTCGGTCGTCCCGGTAATCGGAGCCAGCGGCGCGATCGCGGGCGTGCTCGGCGCCTACTTCGTGCTTTATCCGCGCGGCCGCATCCTGACGATCCTGCCGGTCTTCGTCTTTATCCAGTTTGTAGAAATCCCCGCGGTTTTTTACCTGCTGATCTGGTTTGCGGTGCAGCTCTACGCAGGGATCACTTCCGGCGCGCAAGGGCCGCTGGTCGGCGGCGTCGCATGGTGGGCCCATGTCGGCGGCTTTCTTTTCGGGATTGCGGCTGCGCCAATCTTCACACCGCAACGCGTGACCGCGCGGCCGCGCCGGCGCTGAATTGCCCTGCCGGAGTCAAACGCGGCGACTCGCACAAATCTGGTTATCTCGGAGATCCAGCCTTGACCGTGCGCTCACGCTGACGCTCGAGCGCCGCGGCCGCGAGTTGCGCGTAACGCGAACCATCTGATCGTGCGGAGTGCCCCGTGTCTTCCTTCGCGGCCAGGGCCGAGGCGGCATTGGCACTGTCGAGCCGGATCGCGCTCTCGGCTATGGCTCTGGCTATTCCATCGCATGACGGCGGCGGCTCACCGATCAGCAGGCGCAAGACGCTTTCCCCGACCGCGGTTTTGTAGTGCATGACGTGCATGAAGAACTGGTCCGACCTCGCAATTCGGTTGTAACCCGAAAAGTCCCACAGCGGTGCGATTGTCGCGAGTGTGCGCTTCCAATCCTGAAAAACCGGCCACTGACCGCTCTGTCGGATGAGTTCCAGTTCGTATTCGCTCATCGGCGGCACGAACAGGATCACCCGGACGCCGCCGCGGCGTGCCTCTTCCACCGTACGGCGAAAAAGCTCGAGAAAATCTGCGGAGAGATGATAGTTCAGGTAACCGGGGACGTCGTCGGAGAGCTGGCGTTCGATCTCCGGCGCGGGCGTCACCGCCAAACCCAGATTGCGCATGGCCTCGAAGTTCTCGCAGATCGTTTCCTCGGGCCATGGCACGATGCGCGTTGCCGTCACCGGGAGCTTCGCGCGGCCTCGAATTGCGCGCTTCACGTCCGCCCATCCGTCATCAAGCGCCGTCAGGCTTAGCAGCGTGTCTTCGACCCAGCTTCCCAAGCCGCCTTCAAGCCGCCGATCGAACTCGCGATCGTCACTGTTCCAAATCTGGTTAAACGCGAAAAAATCGACGCCCCAGACGACGCGCGTGAAGTGCCGGTTCTTTAGCGCGGCCCGGATT
>DASPQS010000067.1:0-7128 GCA_035624865.1 Binataceae bacterium (SeqCode)
ACACGCCGGCGTGCCGCGCGCCGAGATCTCGCAGATCGCCGGCACCGTGCTCGACGAGGTGGAGCGCGCCAAGGTCGTCGACCGTCCCGTCACCCGTGAAGAGATAGTTTCGCTGCTAGAGATTGCGTACGGATGAGGCGCGGCCGCGCTGGCACACGCTTCAATTACGACGGAGGAAACAGCCATGAGCGTCGAAGCAAACAAGGAACTCGTTGCCAAAACCTGGGACGCCTTTGCCAAAGGCGACATCAAGACGGCCTTCGCCAACATGTCGGACGAGGTTAGCTGGCTTATTCCGGGTAATCTTCCGAACCTCTCCGGGCTGCGTAAAGGCAAGGCCGCGATTCTCGAATTCGCCCGCCACGCCGCCAAAATCTTCCCCTCGGGTCTCAAGAGCGAAGTGAAACGCGTCTATGGCGACGGCGATACGGTAATTGTCGAGATGACCAATCGCGGCAAGGTCTTCAATGGCAAGGATTACGAGAACGAGTATTGCTTCGTGTTCGAGGTCGAGGCCGGCAAGATTCGCCGCGTCCGCGAATACGTCGATACTCAGAAGGCGAAGGAATTGACCAACTGATTGATCGCAATTCAATACCTGCGCGACGGTGCGAACCTCTGCTCCGCACCGTCGCCGCCTTCGTTTACGCCAAGCTCCGAGAGGCGTCGGCGGCACCGGAACTAAGGTACGCCCTCCGGCGGTCACAGACCTTCTGTGGGAGAGCCAGGAGAGTCAGGGTTGTCTGAGTCAGTCATCCGGCGGGTTCGTGACGACGAACTTGATGCCGTCTTGCGGATGTGGCGCGCCGCTGGGGTCACTCCGCCCAGTGTCAGTGATTCAGTCGAGGGCCTGGCCCGTTTGATTCGCGAGCCGACCGCCCTCCTTCTGGTCGCAACGATCGACAACCAGGTCATCGGTTCAGTTATCGGCGGATGGGACGGATGGCGGGGCAACATCTATCGTCTCGCGGTTGCCCCTGAGTATCGGCGAAGGGGAATTGCCCGGCGGCTGGTTGCGGAAATAAGCAGCGAACTTTTCGCCAGAGGTGCTACCAGACTCTCGGCGCTCGTCGAGCACGAACATCAATGGGCGATGGATTTTTGGGACTCTCTGACCGATCTCGGTTACGCCCGCGACCCCAAATTCGCGAGGTACATTGCGGATCGGAGGGACGATTAGGCGCGGTAGACCCGTCGCTTTTACTAAATGGCTTCGTACGATCAGGTCGGGCTAGTCTGCGTAAGCCCTTAAAAGCTTCCTCCGTAGCGTACAGCGTGGCTGTTATCCAAGGCGCTTCGAATCTCGTTCAAAGGCACTGCCTCGCCTTGATGCAGCCTCTTCAATAGCGCGTCAATTTCATCTGCCCTTCGGGCGTAAAATGCCCCGGCCTCGCTGTCTTCCGCCGTATAAGCCTTGGAATTCATCTGGTCGAGATACCGGGCCCGCTCAAGACGCGTCACGACCTCCGCCTCTTGAGGGGTTCCCGCTCTCAGTTGAAGTGTCGCCCGCTATAGCCATCGCCCCAAACGGAGCTGCCAGCATGACAGCAAGAAGCGTGGATATGGCCAGCGGCCTGCTCATTGCTGCTGACTTTTCAACTGCAAGACAGTTGCGGCCAAGCTGCCTTTCTTTCGGTCGATCACGCCCATAGCAGCGGCGTCGGCGCGAAGCGTCACGCCGACGCCACCGATTACCCACCGAATCAATGGTTGTCCTGATCGTGATGGCCGTGACCTTGGTCTCCGTCGTGGTCATGATGAGCAGCCCACCAGGCCGGGTGATGCTCCTTGACCCATTGGCCACGATTTTTCACCCACCAATCGCGATCATGCCAGTGGTGGTGCTCGTCATAGTCGCCGTCGCGGCCAAGATTGGGATTGTTCTGGGCCCACTCGGGATGATGCTTGCGTACCCAGTCGGGATCGTTCGTCTCCCACCAGTGACGATTGTGCCACTGATTGTGCTTGTCCCAGCCGCCAATCTCTCCTTGTTGCCGGGCGTATGCCGCGACGTCAGGGTGCTCCTGTAGCCATTTGGCGATCCCAGGATGCGCATTCAGGTAACCCGGATTGTTGACCATCCCTGCCTCTACGTCCGGATGGTTTGCCAAGAACCTGTTCCACTGCGCTTCCGCGCCTGGGTTGGGGAGCTGCGCCAGAGCGGACCCGGCCATCATCATGCAAGCCATCGCCGCCACGGCAAAAACCAAAATTGTTCGAATCCTCATCCACCTACCTCCGATTTCTAAATCCACAATAAGCATAGAGCGGGTCCTGCCAGCAAAGCGTTTCACAGATTTGCTACGTATATTTTACCTCCGCGGTTGCACGTTGGAATAACGAGCCTTCGCCCAATGATCGCTAAGCGTGGCTTACCTAGCGACCAAATATCCCGAGCCATCGCCGTCGATCCTCGACTATCGGCCGGCGGCGCTTGAGCAACGCGTAGGCTTCGTCGAGGGTGAGTCCGCGCCGCGTTTTCAAAAACCACGCAACCACCAGCGGCGCGCGCTCGCAGCCCTCCTCGCAATGCACCAGTACGCGCAGGCCTCGTTCCAGCGCCGCGTCGATCAACGCCGCCGTGCTATCGAGCGTTGCCCGCCCGTTGGCCAGAAATGGAATCTGGATCGCGTGCGCCGGCTCTCCCTCTGGCACGTCCGGCAGCACGCTGATTATCATTCCTTCGAATCGCTGCGCATCCTGTAGGTCGCCGACGAACAGATTCGCGATGATTTCGCTATGGCCCCACGGTTCCGCCAAGTCCGCCCTTCCTCCAGCCCAAAAGTCTTCACTCTACCACGGAATACCCCAGCCACGGCTCCGTTTACAAATCTTTGAACGCTGGCCTCAACACTCTCAAAACGCGTCCGGCGCCAAATTGTACATCGCCAGAAAATCGGTCACGCCGTAGTCATGGCCGAGTTGTTGGATCAGCGTCGTCGCTTGGCTGCGATGGTGCGTCTGATGGTTGAACAGATGAGCCATCGCAAACCACAGCGGATGCTCCCGTTCGATTCCTTGGCTGTTGGCGTAGCGCATCGGCACCGACAGCATCCCAGGCTCGAGTTCGTCCAACCACGCCTCGAGCACCGCGTCCGTCTCGGCGCGTTGGGCTCGCAGTTCGCCAAAATTGGAATACAGTTCGCGCGCGTGCGCTCCGAGAATCGGGATCAGTTTTGCGCCTTCGAAGGCACTAAACCGGAGCGGCGTGCACGTGGCGAACCGGCTCATCCAGTGCCGATCCGTCAGCAGCAGATGGTTAAGCGTGCCGTGCACGGAATAAAAGAACGCACCCAGATCCCGTCTGCGCTCCTCCTCCGGCAGTGCGGCGGAGATTTCGTACAGCCGCCCGTTGCCCCACGTGTTATAGCGCCCCATCAGGCGAAATTGCTGTAGATGAGCCGATGCGGGATTCATGTGCCATTCCTCTCGCTTATGCCTGTGGACGTATCAACATGCATATAGTTATCGTCAACATATATCAAGTGATACGTCCGTCGCTTGAATCGCTTCCACACGCATGACCGGACGCCTTGCCGCTCGCGCCGCAGCGCTCTGGAGCGTAGTCTCGATCAAGCCCGCAAGAGGGGAGGCCCGCGATGTCCGAACGCGAAGCCGTAATCCAGGCCAATCGAGCCTTCTATCGTGCTTTCGAAAGCCTCCAGCTCGAGAGCATGGAGAGTGTCTGGTCTCGTGATGCCACCATCGTTTGCATCCATCCCGGATGGCGCAAACTCGAGGGGTGGGGGCCGGTGATGAATAGTTGGGAACGCATCTTCGACAACGTCTTCGAGATGAAGTTCGACGTGGTTGAAACCGATGTAAGGATCAGCGGCGATCTCGCCGTGGTTGTCACCGAGGAAAATCTCACCCAGCGCGGCTACGACGGGATCGGACGCTCGCAAGTGCTCGCCACCAACGTCTTCGAGCGCGCCGGCCAGAAGTGGTTTCTCGTGCTCCATCACGGGTCGCCCGTGATGCAGGCGCCCGGCGAGGAAACCCCGCTCCAATAGCGAAGCCGCAAAAAGAAAAGGCCGCGCGCTCCGAAGGGTCCGCGGCGCGCGGCGACAACCCTGTCTACTTGGTCTCGCGCATCGAGCGCACGAGGATTGCCGCAATCTCGGGGCGCGTGTATTCCGGCGGCGGAGCCTGCCCCGCGCGAAGCATCTCGCGCACCTTCGTTCCCGACAGCAGCAGCCGATCGACGTCTGCATGGGGGCAGGTCTTGAACGAGGCCATGCCGCCGCATTTGCCGCAATAAAATGTGTTTTCGAAGGTTAGCGGCGTGATTCCGATCTCCGCCGCGTCGAACCGCTCGAAAATCTTCTGCGCGTCGTACGTGCCGTAATAGTTGCCGACCCCGGCGTGGTCGCGGCCGACGATAAAATGCGTGCAGCCATAGTTGCGCCGCACGATCGCGTGCAGGATCGCCTCGCGCGGACCGCCGTAGCGCATATGCGCCGGCATCACCGCAATCATCGCCCGCCCTTTCGGATAATAGAGGTCGAGCAGGACCTTGTAGGTTTCCATCCGCACCGCCGCCGGCACGTCGTCGCCCTTGGTCTCGCCGACTAGCGGATGGAGCAACAAGCCGTCGCAGATTTCGAGCGCCGACTTCTGGATATATTCGTGGGCGCGATGCGTCGGGTTGCGCGTCTGGAAAGCGACGATCTTCTTCCATCCGTTCTCGCGGAAGCGCGCGCGGGTCTCGCGCGGTTCGCGCGGATATTCCAGGAACGTGCGGCCGGGAATATCTTCGACCAGGATCACCCGCCCGCCGAGACACCATTGTGGTGCCGTCAACACGTTCTTCGCGCCCGGATGGGCTTCGTCAGCGGTGCCGAATACTGCTTCCGCCTCGCGCTTGCGGTCGACGCAGTATACTTCAGCAATCTTCAGGATCCCGATGCGCGAACCATCCTCGGCGGCAAGCGCGATATCCTGGCCGGAGCCCAGTGCGCGCGCCTCCCCCTCTTCGAGGCCAAACGTAATCGGAATCGGCCATGGGATCCCTGAGGCGAGCCGCATCTCGTCCCGGCTGCGCAGATAGTCGGCGCCGCTCATGAAACCGGTCAGCGGCGAGAACGCTCCCGACGCCAGCATTTCGAGGTCGGCCAGGTCCCGCGCGTTGAGCTTTACCGCCGGCAGCTTCTCCATGTACCGGCGCAGACCGGGCTGCTCCGCCTCCGATGCGCGCAGGTCGACCAGGTCGCCGCCGCCATGCGGCGTGATCGCGTCAGACGCATTTGCGCCGGCGCTCATCGTGCGGTCCCGTTTCGGATTACGTAATTCAGCGATTCGAGCTTTGCGATCAGGCGCCCCAGACTTTCCTCGCGCGACTCACGATGCGTTTCAACCACGAGTTCCGCATTGAGCGGCTCTTCATAGGGATCCGAAACGCCGGTGAAGTTGGCGATCTCGCCTTTGAGCGCCTTCTTGTAAAGACCTTTCACGTCGCGTTCGACCAGCGTATCGAGCGGGCACCTGACGAAAACCTCGACGAAGCGCTGATGCAGTTGGCGCACCTCGTCGCGTACCTCGCGATACGGGGAAATCGCCGCGGAGATCGCAATCACGCCGTTGCGCGCCAACAGGTTGCAGACGTATCCGATCCGTCGGATGTTGGTGTCGCGGTCTTCCTTGGAAAAACCCAACCCCTTCGAGAGATTAGTCCGCACCTCGTCACCGTCGAGCACCTCCACCCGATGCCCGCGATTGCGCAACTCCTCCGCTGCGAGATTCGCCAAGGTCGATTTTCCGGCGCCTGAAAGGCCGGTGAACCATAAAGTAAAGCCTTCGCTCATCGTCTGGATCGTCGCTCCAATAGATTACTTTCAAAACCATCTAAGTTTTATATAACCCCGCCGTCTTCTGCAACGCCGGTGTCGCGGTTTGTCGGCGAAATTTAATCAACCCTGAGAAGAGTCAGGCGTCCTCCGATCAGCCGGACAGGCCGAGAGAGGCGGCAAGCGCCGTCGGCGATGCGAACACTTTATCCGCACCTGCTGCGAGCAGCCTATCGCGGGCCTCTGCCCTAGTTGCCAGGCCATAAAAGCCAACTTGCGCGGCGCAAGCCGCTCTAAGGTCCGCCTCACTGTCACCGACAAAGATGGCATCGCCAGGCGACGCCGAGCATAGTTCGAGCGCGCGCTTGACCGAATCAGGGGAAGGCTTCAGCGCAAGCATCGAGTCGCGCCCGACAATGGTGCGGACGACCCCGGTCAGGTGATGAAGCTCCAGCCAACGCGTAACGGTGCGTGAGGAGTTTGAGGTGACCACGACAATCGAAGCTGCACCGGCGGCGAGCGATCGCAGGAGTTCCTCCGCACCGTGGAGGGGAACGGCTCGGTCAACCCCGCGCAGTTCATGGGTTTCGATTATTTCGGAAGCGCGGCGGAGCAGCAGGTCGCTGGACGCGGAAGACGGCGGCGGCTGCGACCCATTGCGGAGACGGGAACGGAGGGCGTCGTACAGGAGCAGGTTGCCCTTCGGGAATTCCTCAAAGATCGCTCCGCCGATACCTTCGCTTCGCAGAAAAGCCTCGAGTTCGCGGCGGCTCCCGGCCCAGTCGACCTCGGGCTCGAGCGCCGCGAGGGTGTTATCGAAGTCGAACAGCCAGAGCATCGGGCCGGCGGCGGTTGAGCCTCGGACGGTCAACGGCGGCCTCCCGGTTCCTTGGCACCACAGCCGCATCGCGAGCGGTTGCTGGCCCTGTCTAGTTCGCGCGCAGCGGACTCATAGCCGCTGAATTCGATCAGCGTCGGTCGTGATGCAGGAACACATCCGGCCAACAACTTGAACGACTCGGCCGCGGCGACCATCGCGATCAGACCTGCATTCTCGCAGCGCCCCGAGAAGGGCGCGAGCAGGCCGGCGTCCGCGCATGCCAGGCAAGGTGGAGGCGCGGGCACGACCGCGACCTTCGGGGGCGCGTCGAGCCGGGCAAAAATAACCGCGCCGGTCCGGTGTCCTTCGCAAAAGGCGGACGCCGTCCTGAGCGCAGCCGAACTTCCCGCGACCGCCAGGACCAGCGTGGCATCGGCGGGAGCTGCGCTAACCACCGCGACCGCAACGTCAGAATTTGAATCGCGCCTCTGCTCGATTAGGCGAGCGGCTGCGGCGGGCGCC
>DASPQS010000068.1:0-12017 GCA_035624865.1 Binataceae bacterium (SeqCode)
CACCGTCTCGAACCCGATATAGCAGAACGGGCAGATAAAGTCCGAGAACATCACGAGTTTTAACGCCATGGCGGCCTTTGACCTCGACTCAACTATACGACGCCGCCTTCCAGCGGGTCAAAACAGTGACAGGGCCGCTCGCTGCGCGTCCTGCGACGGATACGCACGGTACGAGTTTCACCCCGCGTGCCTTCGCGTCCGCGCCTGTGTTACTTAACTCCTGAGACCCCTTTCCGTGCGCATCGCGGAGGACAGATGATTCTCGACAACTTCAAACTCGACGGTAAAACCGTGATTATCACCGGCGCCGGACGCGGCCTCGGCCGTGCGATGGCGATTCGCTTCGCCGATTGCGGCGCCGACATCGTCGCCGCCTCCCGCACCGTCGCCCAACTCGAGGAGACCGCCGCCGAAGTCCGCAAGCGCGGCCGCAAATGCCTCGTCGTCCCCACCGACGTCGCCCGCTCCGATCAGGTCAACGCGATGGCGGTCGCCGCCTTCAAGGAATTCGGCCAGGTCGACGTCCTCATCAACAACGCCGGCATCGGCGAGGACTCCTTCGGCAAGCCCATCGAGGAAATCACCGACGACGAATGGCACCGTGGCATCGACACCAACCTCTCCAGCCAGTTCTACGCCGCTCGCGCCGTGCTGCCGCAAATGGTCGCGCGCAAGCGCGGCAAGATCATCAACGTCGCCTCCGGCTATGGCCTCCGCGGCGGTAAACACAACTATATGTACGCATGCTCCAAGGGCGCCATTCTCCAGCTCACGCGCTCGCTCGCGCTCACCTACGCCGAGCACAATATCCAGACCAACTGCATCGTCCCAGGCATCTTTCCCCATAACGAGGCGATGATGCGCTTCTTCAAGGGCGGTAAGTTCATCCCGATCGGCCGCCCCGGCCAGGACGAGGACGTCGGCCCCCTCGCCGTCTTCCTCGCCTCCGACGCCTCCAACCATATTAACGGCGAACTCCTCATAATCGACGGCGGCGGACTCGCCGGCGGCATCACCCCCACCGGCGTCGCCCCCGGCAACCCGGCCTAGAGGAGGCGCGCGCATTCGCCCGCGGAGACCACGATGGCACTACCCGAAGGACTCAAGGATTTTTCGCTCGCCGGCAAGTCGGCGCTCGTAATCGGCGCCGAGCATCCGGTCGGACGCGTCGCGGCGGTCACCCTCGCCGAGGCCGGCGCCAAGGTCCTGCTCGCCTCGCAGGAGCCGGGCACCGAAGAGGCGCTCAAGGCCACCGCCCAGGCCGTCACCGCCGCCGGACGCAAGAACCCGCCGACCCAGGTGATGACCGCCGCCGTCCGCGCCGACCTCGCCGCCGCCGCCGATCTCACCGTGCGCAAGCTCGGCGGACTCGATATCGCCGTCACCGCCCTCGATACGCCCTTCTACGCACCGGTCGAGGCTACCGACGACGCCGCCTTCGACCGCGTGATGGACGATAACTTCAAGTCGGTATGGCTCGCCTGCCAGGAGATCGGCCGCGTGATGCTCGGCCGCGGCGGCGGCTCGATCGTCAACATCGCCAACGTGATGGCCGAGCGGGGGGTTCCCAACGCCGCCCTCTACTGCGCCGCCAAGGGCGCCGTGCGTAATCTCATTCGCGCGCTGGCGCTCGAATGGGCCCGCAAGAGCATCCGCATCAATATCCTCGAATGCGGATGGCTCGACGAGGAGGGCAGCCCCGCGCTCGAGCCGGGCGATTTCAGCGACAAGCTCGTCAAGTATCTGCCCTACCGCCGCCTGCTCAAGCCCGAGGAGATCGCGGGCGCGCTGCTCTACCTGGTCTCGCCCGCCGCCAGCTTCGTCACCGGCACCTCGGTCGCCCTCGACGGCGGCCTCCTGTGCAGGGTGTGAGAGATCTATTACTTTTCGTAACACAGCCTCCGGTCAGAGTGCGATCCGCTGCTCTCTATAACCAGGATTTTCTGCGACCGGAGAGTCGGGTAACGGTATCGACCGTTCGGACATACACCTACAACTCGAACAACGGCCGCAACTTGGCGGTCACTTCCTCAATGACCAGGGAAGGTGCCTTGGCGGCGAATTGGGCGCGGCGCACGGCCCAATCGGCGCTTTTCACATGGTCGGCCAGAACCACCCCGGAAATCGACAGCCCTTCAGGCAGTGGCACCTCAAAGGGATAGCCCTTGGCCTGGCTCGTTATCGCGCAGACCAGCGCCAGGCTGGCGCGCCTGTTGTACGGCGCCGGCGACAGCACCAGGGCGGGGCGTCGCCCCGCCTGTTCACGGCCGGCTTGCGGATCGAAGGTGAGCCAAACCAGATCGCCGCGCTCGGGCACGTAGCGGGCCGGGCTCACCAGGTTTCCTTACCCGCCGGTTCGCCCCAATCGGTCTCGCCGTGGCGATTTTGGGGCTTTATCCCGGCGACGAGTTCTTCCAGATCGTATTCCGGCCGCGCCGGTGTCAGCACTAGCTTGCGGCCCGACAGTTTGACCTCGACGGTCGCGCCCTCGGACAGGCCCACCTCTTCGGCGTAGGCCTTCGGAATCCTGACCCCGAGGCTGTTGCCCCACTTCGACACCTGGGTTCGCATAACTTCCTTTCCGTGTTCGGATAGACAAAAGATATACCGGCTTTGACCCCCGGAGCGCAACGCGCTAGCGGAGCGCCGTTTCGGCGCGCCGCGAGCTGCGTCAAGATTAAGCTGCGAGCATCGCGAGCACCAGGTAGGGGTTCCGCGCGGCCGTCAGGCGCGCGGCCTCTTCCTTCCACTCCGCAACTTTTTTCCGACTTACCCCGGCAGTGCCGCGGTCAGTATCAGCGTGCTCTCCTCGATCGCCTCGACCGCGTGCGGAACCTCGCGCTCGAGCACGCACAACATCCCGGGCGCGAGCGTCTTTTCCTCCCCTGCCGCGCGGAAACGCACCGCCCCCGCGATAACTTGCAGACTGATCGACCCCCGCGCCGTATGCTCGTTGAGCCGCGCCCCTTTGCGCAACAGCAGCACCGTCACCGTCAGGTCGCGATGCTTCACCAGGCTCACGGCGAAACGGTCGCCCGAACTCCACGGCGGTTGCGCCTTTGCGCGCGTGATTTCGTCCTCGAGCTTGCAGGCGATCAATTCTCCCGCAGGATTGCGCCCGCTCTTGTCGTCCTTGGATACATCAGCCATTGCCGTAAATCTCACTATGGGAGGGGAGGAATAATTCTCTTATATCACAAGCCGTTCGACGTAACCTGCCTTGAAACAGCCGTCCAGACGGAGCTTGCCGCGGCGGACGCAGACAACCAACCGCATGTGCAGCGCTTCGCAGTTGCTACGGAACCTGTGCACCGGACCGCTAAGCGGAATTATCAGAACCGTCACGAAGCGTTGAAAATATAACGCTTTCCTGATGGCACCCTTGTTGCTCCCCCAAGAGATGTCCGCACGTTGATCAACGGCTTCGGGCTTCGATTTTGTCTGCTGCATTTTCCAAAGGAGGGTAGTAGCCCATGATTCAAATTGCCGTCATAAACGAATCGACCGCAATCGCCGACGATGATGTCAATACCATGCTGCCGGCATTCGAGAGTCAGTGGAACAACGACCTCGATTCGGTCTGGGGCGTGGGACAGGCGAGCTTCAAATTCGTTCCGAGTTCCGACAAGCCTGCGGCCGGCACCTGGTGGGTTGTCTTCCTGGACGACAGCGATCAAGCGAACGCGCTCGCCTACCACGATCTGACCAGCGAAGGCCTGCCGATCTCGAAGGTTTTCGTCAAAACCATCCTTGCCGACAACGCCAGCGTCAGCGTCGGCGCAACTCACGAAATTTGTGAGATGGCGGTCGACCCGTGGCTCAACAGCGCCTATCAGGACCCCAACGGCGTTTTCTGGGCCGGTGAGGTGTGCGACCCGGTCGAGGACGATCAGTACGGTTACAAGATCAATGGCATTCTCGTCACGGATTTTATAACGCCGAACTGGTTTGCCCACGAGTACGCGCAAGGCCCCATCGACTTCAAGCAACACGCCAGCGCAGCCTTCGAAGTCCTCACCGGCGGCTACGCTCAAAAGTTCGATCCTCAGCAAGGATGGGTGCAGGTGACCGGCGCCAAGGCCAGACGGAGCAGGCGTGCCCACGCCGCCGTCGGCTCTCGCAGAGAACGGCGGACTCGCGAGGGACAGCTTTTCCAGTTGAGCCTGGCAAGGATACCCTTTCCTCCGCATCGGGCGTCCCGAAAGGAGCGCTAAGCGCGGGAGACGGGACGGCGCGCGTCATTCGAGGAAAAGGGGGGGCCCCCTACCATCCTCGCGATTGTCGCCCGCCGCGGCGCTTCTTGACGCCCTGCATCTTGGATAGCGGCGCGACCGCGTGGGGAATCTCGCGGTCGCGCCACAGCATCCATCCCCGCCGGCGACGATGCCCCGCGACAAAAGCTGGGCTTCGGCGGCGCTCCGCCGCCGAAGCCCAGCTTCGACTTCACACCTAGCGCACTTTAGGCTTTTCGTTCAGGGTGAAATCCTTCACTACCCGCCGACGATGCCTCAGCGCGCGAACGGCGACGCCAGCGCGAGCCCGCCGTCGACCATGATGGTCTGCGCGGTGATAAATCCAGCTTCGGGCTGGAGCAGCAAGGTCACGGCGGCCGCGAGGTCTTCGAGTTGCGGTAGGCGGCCGAGCGCCGAACGGCTGATCGCCGCCTCGCTCGCGCGCTCGAAGTCCGCGCCGAGATAGAGGCGCGAGGAGTCGCTGTCGACGAGTCCGAAGTTGACGCCGTTGACCGTGACACCTCGCGGACCGAGTTCGAACGCAAAGTCGCGCACCATGCTCTCGAGCGCCGACTTGGCCGCGCCGAGCACGCCATGCCCGGGCATGTAGCGGATCGAATCGACGCCCGAAATGATCACGATGCGACCGCCGGCGCTAAAAAATCTGCTGGCCGCCTGAACCGCGGCGACGAAGCCGCCGACGCTCAAATTGAAAGTGCGGGCGAGGTTGTGCGGCTTGACCTCGAGCAGCGGTTTGAAGGCGGTGGCGGCGGCGTTGACGATGAGAAAATCGAGGCGGCCGAATACTTCGCCGGCCCGCTCGACCATCGCACGCACCTCGCTGTCGCTCTCCATGTCGGCCTTGACCAGGATCGATCGCGGAGCCATGGCGCGAACCTCTGCGAGCGTGCGCCCGGCGCTTTCTTCGTCGCGGCGATAGTTGAGGGTAAGGGCGGCGCCGCCGCGCGCCAGTCTCAGCGCGATCGCGCGGCCGAGTCCGCGCGTACCGCCGGTGACGAGGGCGACCTTGCTGGAGAAATCAGTCATGCGGCGAGATTAGCACGGCGAAGTCCAGGGCGGCGATCCCGCGCGCCATCGCGGCGCGCATGTGCTAGGGGCCAATCGGAAGCAAAGCGACCGAGGTTACTTTCACCCATCCGCCCGGTTTGATCTCGACGTTGTGGTTTCCGCCAGGACCGTGAACGACATAACGACCCGGTTTAAGGACGACGCGGAACTTCCCAGGTTCCTTCTCACTGCAGTCGCCCTTGGCGACCTGGCGCTGGTTGGCCGCGTCGAAGATCCAGATACACTCGCCGATAACGCCTTCGGGGTCGGTCGAGAGGGGGCTCTTGCCGCCCGAGAAGCCGTAGACGCCCGATACCACGGGTGGTGTGCCGGGCGTCGCTACAATCGCGTTAGTGCCGCTCGCGGCCTGGGCGCGGCCGACGGCGGGAGGAAGCGCAAGCGCCGCGAGCGTTAGCGTGCGGGCGATAATGGTCAAGCGCATTGCGTGTTCTCCTCCCCGGGGAGCGAATCACAAGCCGAATCGTATCCGGTTTTATAGAAAAGGGAAGCGAGCGCGGGCGCCTGCGAGAAGGTGATTGCGTGAACTCCGGCTTCACGGCATAGTCGGCCAAGGTAGGCAAGGAGCCAGAGGAAGGGGCGGAAGCAGATGGCGGTTATCGACGAAAGAGCGTTCGAATCACGCATCGGCAAGGGCACCAAGATCTCGGGCAAAATCAGTTTTCAAGCGCCCGCGAAAATCGACGGCGAAGCGGAGGGCGAGATCAGCGGCGACGATATCCTGATTGCGCAGGGTGCGGTGGTGACCGCGCGCGTTGCGGCCGCCCGGATCACGATTGCCGGCAACGTCAGCGGGGAGATCGTGGCGCGCGAGCGGGTCGAGCTGTTGCCGACGGCGCGGGCCAAATGCACGATTACCACTCCGAAGCTGGTGCTCAATGAGGGCGCGCAGTTCGACGGCGATTGCAAGATGCCGCGCGAACGGACGGCGGCTTAGTTTACGGGATTGGCGGTCAGCCGAGTTCGCGGCCGGAAACGGCCGGGCCGACGCACGCCTAAAGGTTTGAAGCGGATTTGAATTCGGCAAGCGCGGCTTCGCCCCCGCGACTGTCGCGCCGCTTTATCAGGCGCCCGGCCTCATCGAGTTCGATCTCTTCGGTATCGCCCATTCGCGTTTCGTAAATCCACAGGCTGCCGGCCTCGTCGCGCTTGCGGCAAGTCTGCTTGAGCGATGCGGCGACGAGGGTATTGGCGTCGATAACCGCGACCCGCCCAGTCCATCGCGGCTGTCCGCGGCCGCGAACGCGAGCGACAATCAAGGCGCGAAACAAGGTCAGGCCGGTAACGTCGACTTCGCGGAAGCGGCCTAGTTTGATTACGATTTCGTTGCGTCCGGCGAGCGCGCTGACGCTGCCGCGGAAATTATCCTCGGATGCCTCGTAGGCGGCCGCGCGTTTGAACAGGCTGCTCGCATAGCGCAGGCTGACTCGCCGCACGGCGCCGTCGGCTTCGAGTGATGCGTCGATCTCGAGCCGGGTGCGGCCGTCGGCTTCCTGCCGAATTCCGGCGATAGCGCCCGCACTGAGGCGCATCTGTTCGATTGCGACGAGGTCCCCGCGCAGGCGAATTTCGTAGCGGTAGTCACCCGGCGGGAGAATCATCGCCAGGCTTCAGGGTTGCGCCACGAGTCGCTGGAGACGGGCGGCGAGATCGGGTGCCATCGCTTCATGCTTGAAGTAGACGTAGACCTCGTCGCAGTTGCCCGCAAGGGTGCGGATGTGCGCGGCCCAGGAAGCGAGCGCGGCCGCGTCATAGTCTTCGCGCCGCAGGCGCAGGTAGGCGTGGGGCGCCGTGGAAACGATCGGAGTCGACAGCTTTTCCGTTTCGGCGATGCAGAGCGCGGCGCGCTTGGCGCGGAGGATGCCGAACACCTCATCGTGGAACCACGATCGGTGGCGGAATTCGAAGGCCGGACGGAGCCGGCCGCGGATTTGGGCCAGAAAGTCCGCCAGCAAAACGTCGTCGCGCACGAAGTCGGGCGGAAGCTGAAACAGCACCGGCCCCAGCCGTTCGCCCAAGGCTGCGGCGGTGTCGATAAAGTAGTTGAGGCTGTCCTCGGTTCCGCGCAGGCGGGCGAAGTGGGTGATTCGCTGGGGAGCCTTGAGAGCAAAACGGAAGTTCGCCGGGGTTTTGGCGGCCCAGCCCTCGAGCATCGAGCGTTTGGGCATGGCGCGGAACGTGTAGTTGATTTCGACGGTCGGGAGATGATCGGCGTAATAGGAGAGCATCCGTGCGCCCGGGGTTTTTGGCGGATAGAACCGGCCAACCCATTCCTTGTAGCTGAAGCCAGAGGCGCCGATGCGTATTTGTGATCCCATCGGGGTCATCGCAGGCTAGCAGTTCGAGTAATGATACCAAAAGCGGGCATTTGCCGAAGACGAGCAAGGATGGATGTGCACGGCGACGGACGGTGGATATGCGCGACACAGGGGTGTTGACCGCAGCGCTTGAATCAATATAAGTGGAATACGTCTATTAATTCGAATTCGCTGCGGTGCGGGCTCCGGCTGAACCTCATCTGATTTTCCGCTTCCGTGGGGTGGTGCGGTGGTTGTGGCAGTTTGGTGGTATTTGGAACAAAAGCGCTGCGAAACAATCCAGTGAGAGTGCGGCCCCGCGCCGCCGTTTTGATTGCTTGAGCCAAGGTTAATCGGCTTTGCCTTTTATGATAGCTTATGACAATCAATAGGTGATGTTAGGAAATCTAAAGAGGAACGATTTACGATGATGGCTGACGCAAAGGTGCTGACGGTCAGTGAGCTTTCCGAGTATCTCCGGGTGCATCGTTCGACAATCTACCGCTTGCTCAAGAAGGGACAGTTGCCGGGATTCAAGATCGGGAGCGACTGGCGCTTCAACGTCGAGGCGATAGACGAGTGGCGACTGCAGCAGGGCGCGGCACAACTCGAAGAGCTGCGCGCAAGCGGTCCCGGTAACTGAGTCCGGACGGTCTGGTTCCCGGGGTTGCGGCGCGAGGGGAGCGTGACGCCGCAGCCGACGATACTGCGTTTTGGCGCAGTGAGGCGTCGCGGTCGGCAGATCGACAGGGGGGGTGCCTCAAACCATCGCGCCCGCAGGCGCTCCCAATAATCCTGAGATTGAGCTCCCCTTCCGTTGGCAGGGTCGCGGTTCTATCGAGTAGACTGGCGGCCGATGCCGACCGACGTTTCGAGCAAGACCAGATTCTTCAGCGAGTCGGTTATCCGCGAGATGACGCGGCGGGCGCTCAAGTCCGGCGCGGTGAATCTGGCGCAGGGCTTTCCCGATTTTGCGGCGCCGGCGGAAATCAAAGAGGCCGCCAAGCGCGCGATCGACGAGGATTACAATCAATACGCGATCACGCACGGATCGCCCAATTTCCGCAGCGCGATCGCGCAGAAGGCGCGATCATACAACGGTCTCGAATGCGACCCTGATCGCAATGTGACGGTTACCTGCGGGGCGACCGAGGCGATGATCGCGAGCCTGCTCGCGGTGATCAATCCCGGCGACGAAGTCATAATTTTCGAGCCGTTCTACGAGAATTACGGTCCTGACACGATTATAAGCGGGGCGGCGGCGCGCTATGTTGCGTTGCGCGAGCCGGACTACGCAATCGACCGGGGCGAACTCGAGGCGGCTTTCAATTCGCGCACCAAGGCGATCATCATCAACACGCCGCACAACCCGACCGGGAAAGTCTTCAGCCGCGCCGAACTGGATCTGATCGCGTCGCTGTGCCAGCGCCACGATACGCTGGCGATCACCGACGAGATCTATGAACACATAATCTACGGCGGGGCGCATCACGTTTCGATCGGAAGCCTGCCCGGGATGGCGCAGCGGACGATCACGATAAGCGGGCTGTCGAAGACCTATTCGATCACGGGATGGCGGCTGGCGTATGCGATCGCGTGCGAACGGCTGACTTCGGCGATCCGCAAGGTACACGATTTTCTGACGGTCGGCGCGCCCCATCCGCTGCAAGAGGCGGGGGCGACGGCGCTCAGGCTGCCGGAGTCCTTCTACGCGGATCTGGCGGCGATGTACGAGCGCAAGCGCGCGGCGTTGTTCGACGCGCTCACCCGCGCCGGGTTGAAATGCCGCGCGCCGCAAGGCGCGTACTACATCATGGCGGATGTCGGGCACCTGGGGTTCGCCGACGATTTCGCGGCGGCCGACTTTATGCTCGACGAGGTGGGAATCGCGGCGGTGCCGGGTTCGAGCTTTTATCATCGCGCCGAGCTGGGCCGGAACATGCTCCGCTTCACGTTTTCGAAGAGCGACGCCACGATCGCAGCCGCCTCGGAGCGGCTCAAATCGCTCGAACCCAAGCTCGCCGCGTGTAACCGCTAGCCCCGCCTATAGCGGGATCACCCGGCGAGAAGGCGGCGGCGGACGAAGACTTCCGCGAGCAGGAGCGCGATTGCGAGCGGCAGCAGCAGAGATTCCAAAGTACGGTAGGCCGTGACGGTTGCGCCGAGCGGCCGCAGCACGGTAGCTGCCGGCACGTCGAAACCGCCGCCGGTGTCCCGAGCGAGCCGGCGCAGCAGCGCGAAGTTGGGTGGACGCAGGCGCATCTCGGCGGCGTCGGCGGCGCCTGGCCCAAGCGCAGCCACCTCGCGGCGCATCAGCACGTTCTCAGTGTCTCCCGCCTTGATCATCAGGGTCAAAGCGTAGGTGCCGCGCGCCAGCGGCGGCGACTCGCCGTGATAGAGCGACGCGCCGGCCTGCGTCATTGCGAGGTCGAAGGCGCGGCCGGATCCGGTGATGCGGCAGAAGAGATTGCTCACGGGGAACTGATCGGCTTTCTGCGCGTCGATCTCGAGGGCGCCTTCGGGGGAATTGCGCAAACGCAGGGTGAAGGGTCCTGAATCGCCCTCGCGCGAGACCCAGCTTACAAGCTGCGACCAGAATTCGGCGTAGCGGTTCCAGCGAATCCATGCCAGCGAGCCCATCGAATCAGGATCCGCCGCAAAGATTGCGCTGCGGCCGAGTTCGTATTGCCAGGTGGCGAGCAAGGGTGCGCTGAGAGGGCCCTGGCGCACGATCAGGGGCACTTCGGCGCCGTCCTTGGCCTTAGTCATGGCGAAGAAGTCGATAGGCGGGATCTCGCCGGAACCGATCCCGTTCAGGATCGAACTGCGGCCGCCGAGATCGATGCGCGCGTGCTCGCGGCGTTTGTAGTTTTGCGCCTCATGGGTCAAATGGACCAGCAATTGCGGCAGCTTCGTGATGTCCTCGACGCGGTAGAAGACCCCGCCGGTGGCGCTGGCGAAGTCCTGAAGCAGGCGGAGATTTTCGAGGTCCGGACCGATGCGGATGGTCGAGACCGGTATGCGCTCCTTGGCGTAGTCCGCCATCAACTGGTCGTGGTCGTGATACTGGCGGTTGGTGTCGCCGTCGGTGAGCAGGATAACTTCGCGGACCGGAATCCCGCTGTCGACGATTTCTTTTTTGGCGATTTCGAGCGCGAATTTGAAGTCGGTGCCGCCGCCGGGCTCGAGGTGGGCGACGCGGGCCTCCAGCTCGTCACGTCCTTCGGTCAGCGGGCGCAGATGGGAGAGGATGTAGGGCTCGGAGTCGAAGGCGATTACGCCCGCGTAGTCGGTATCGTCGAGCTGATTGAGGAGGGCGATCGCGGCCTGTTTCGCGTAGTGGATTCGCTCACCGTCGCGCACGGCGGGGTAGCGCGAGTTGTAGCTCATCGAATTGGAGCGGTCGATCAACAGGTAGACGGCGATCGGTTCGCGCGAGGGCGGCGGCGGTTGAGGCTGAAAGGAGATCGGCAGGGTTTTTTCCAGCGGGCTGCCGCGGAAGCGCGGGTCGCGCAGGCTGTCGCCGGTGACGACGAGGCCGCCGCCGAAATCGGCGACGTAGCGGTTGAGCGCGTCCTGGACGCCCTCGCCCAATGCCTCCGCC
This sequence comes from Binataceae bacterium (SeqCode), assembly GCA_035624865.1. Taxonomy (GTDB): domain Bacteria; phylum Desulfobacterota; class Binatia; order Binatales; family Binataceae; genus JASHZA01. The sequence continues at coordinate 11,220 of DASPQS010000068.1, forward strand.
GGCACGTTGGCGATGACCACGGCCTGGTAGCCGAGATAGTCGCGGGCATGGAGCGGCAGCCCGCGCGGCGCGGCCGATTCGACCTCGTAATGGCGCATCCTGAGCGCGCCGACCAGGCTTTCCGGCGGGCTCGAGGCGATCACCAGCACCCGTGGCGGAGGCACGACCGACAAGGGCGTTTCGGCGATCGGATTGACCGCGACCATCGGCGGCGGCACCTCGATCTCGGCCTTCAGCAGCCAGGCGCCGGTGCGCCCGACGCGATAGGGCAGCTCGAAACGGTTGATCCCGGGCGCAAGCCGGATTTGCTCCGAGCCGATCAGGGCATTGCCGCCCGACAGCTTGATGCGGGCCGAAACCGGCTCCGCCGCTTCGTTCTCGAGGTCGAGGTGAAGCGCAAAGCTGGTATCGGCGCGGACGGCTTCGGGCGCCTCAAAGCCGGTGATCGCGACGCGGGCCGCGGCGGCCGGGGGCGGCGCAGCGGTGAAGATGCGCACCCCTTGTTCGCGTATCACGGGGAGCTCGTCGAGCGCGTGGCCGATCGTTTCGTTGCCGTCGGTGAGGAGCAGGAGCCGTTTTTCGTCGCCTTGGGGGAACACGCCCAGGGCAGTGGTCAGGGCTCCTGCTATATCGGTCGCGCTGGGGTCGGCATCGCCGACCTGTCCGCGGGCAAGGCGCGGGTCGCCCAAGGGCGCAATCAGGCGGGCGTCGCGGCCGAAGCCGATCACGGCGAGGCGGTCGCGCAGGTTCATGGCCCGGCGGACCTGGGCCAGCCGGCGCATCATCCAGGCATGCTGG
>DASPQS010000069.1:0-15727 GCA_035624865.1 Binataceae bacterium (SeqCode)
GAGCCGCTGGGACTATGGAAATAGATGCGGTCGGCGAAGCTGCCGGCACCCCGCATCAGGCGCAGCGCCGTACGTTTCCATAGCGGCAGATAGAACGCGGGAGCGAGCATCACCACGCCTGCCACGGCCTCGCGTTGATCCATGGCGAGGCGGGCGGCGAGCACTGCGCCGGCGGAAAGGCCGATGACGATGTTCGGGTCGCCATAGCTGCGCAAGCGCTCGAAGCCGTCAACGACGCTCTGGTACCAATGCATATGAGTGGTCGCGCCCAGATCCTCGGGGGCTGCCGCGTGACCCGCCAGCCTGACGCCGTGGACGCGGACACCGGCGGCGGCGAGGAAATCGCCGAGGTAGCGCATCTCGTAGGGCGTGCCGCTCAGTCCGTGAATGAGGAGGGCGCTGACACCGGAGCCGGGGAGGAAGAATTCGCCGGTATCAACCGTGGTTGGGTCTGGTTCGTCGTCTGGATCGTTCATAGGCAACTGGTTTTATTATAGCGGATCACCATTGTCCGGGTCACGGTCAGGCTGATCGCGCATTATCCTTTCATCCGGGTCGCTATCATCCGCCGTGAGCGATCACATCGGCGCCGGATTTTCAGGATGTCCGCCGAGCATATCCTCGCGAATCACGACGACGGCGCGGCGGCGAAGCCCTTCGAGGAAGTTCATCCAGGCACGCTCGCGCCGTTGCTGAAGCAACTGGGTGGTGAAGGCCTCACCCTGCGCTTTCCACTTTTCCTCGGCGGGTGGCGTACGGGTCATCAGCTTGAAAATGAAGGAATTGCCGTCCTTTTCCAGGACCTGATCGAGCAGGCCCGGCGTAGCCGGCACCGCTGCCGCAGACTCGGTCACCTCGGGGAATTCGCCGATTCCGGGAACCGACCTCGAGGCACGCATAAATTCGCCGGTGGTATGAATGTCCAAATGGTTGGAGGCCGCAAGCGTGTCGAAGTCCGCCGGCGACTTCATCTGCTTGAGAAGCGCGGCCGCGGTTTCATGGGCCTTGTTCTCGGCCGTTACCTTGACGAGGGCTTCGCGCACCTGATTTTTGATCTCGCTCAGAGCTGGGATATGCGCGGGCTGGTGGTCGACCAATTTGACGAGGTAGGGGACGGAGCCGCTGTCGACGGCGCGAATGTCATGCGGCTCCATTTTGAAGGCTTCCTCGACCAGCTTGGGATTGTCCTCGGCGCCTTTGACGGGCTCCCTCTGGGCGACGTAGGGCGTGGTAACCGCGACCAGTCCGCGCTTTTTGGCGAGATCGGCCAGATCGCGGCCTTCGAGCGCTGCAGCAAGGTCCTGTTGCATATCGAGCTTGGCCGCGTCGGTGCCGGCCTTCTGCCTGATAGCGGCGATTATTTGCGGCCGTGCTTCATCGATAGTGTCAACGTGGGCGAGCTTGATCGCGTCGAGGCGAATGACGTGGAAGCCGTACTGGGTCTCGACCACGGTCATTTCGCCGGGCTTGAGGTTGAAGGCGGCGTCCGCGAAGGGTTTGATCATTTCGTCGCGGGTGAAGTAACCAAGGTCGCCGCCGTTATCCTTGTTGGAGGGGTCGTCGGAATTCTCCCTGGCGAGCTTTGCGAAGTCCACGCCGGTTTTGAGCTTTTGCAGGAGTTCTTCGGCCTTGGCCTTGGCGGCGGCCTTTTGTTGCGGGGTGGCATCGGGAGGCACGCCAATCAGGATATGGCGGGCGTGAGCCTGCTCGGGATGGGTGAAGACGGTTTTCAGACTGTGCTCGTAATTTTCCTCGATTTCCGAGTTCGAGGGAGTCAGGTTGCCGGCGAGGACGGCCGAGTCGTAACGGACAAAGGTCAGCTTGACGCGTTCGGGTTCGCGGAAGGCCTCGCGGTTTTCGGTGTAGAACTTGTTAATCTGCGCATCGGTCGGATTGATGCCGGCGGTGAAGATAGCATATGGGAACTCGATATAGGTGAGATTAAGGTTTTCGGCATAGCGGTCGAACTGACGGCGCGCGTCTTCGGTGCTTACGTTGACACCGTCGTAGACCATCTGCTGGAGGAGCGAGGTCAGCATCTTGTCGCGAGTGGAGGACTCGAAGACGGCGGGCTCGATATCGTTGGCACGCAGGGTACGTTGGTAGAGTTCGAAGTTGAAGCGTCCGCCGACCTGAAACGCCGTTTGAGACTCGACGGTTTTTGCGAGTTCGTCTTCGCTGATCTGCAAGCCGAGGCGCTGCGCCTCGCGCTTTATCAGGTCCTGCTCGATAATCTGCTCGAGGGCCATCTGCTGGAGGTTAACCGCCTGAAGCATTGAGGCGGCATCCTTGCCATATTTATTCACAAGCGTGTTACGAATCTCTGTAGCTCCCTGCGTAACCTCCTCCGGCAAGATTTGGCGGCATCCGGGCAGGGAGATCGAACCGAACAGATACTGGCGGCAATTAACGTAGGCGACAGGACGGACGCGGGAGAGCAGGCCCCCGACGCTGCCGAAGAAGAGGGCGAAAATCCCGCCGAGCAAGATCAGGAGAAAGCGGGTGACGTATGAGTATGCGTGCCTGCGGAAGACTTGCAGCATAACACCTCTATGATAGTTGATTAGCTTTTATTTAGGCAATTACGCGTCTCTTACTTGCTTCCCGCGATTCATCTCTGTTAACAATTTTAAGTAACGCGATTTTAGCAAGGCGAACTCTCACGCGTTCTCCGCTTAGGACGCCTCGAGCCAGAGGGTTGTTGGGAGTTTGGTGGGGAAGAAGGGAAAGTACGCGTCAAGCGCCCGGGATAAGGGGAGAAGCCGGTGGTCTTCAATTCAATCTTCGGATGGTTCTCGAACGATCTCGCCATTGATCTTGGAACGGCCAATACCCTGATCTACGTCAAGGGTGAAGGGATCGTCTGCAACGAGCCCTCGGTGGTTGCGGTGCAGAAGGATTCGCGCGGGGGCCGGCGGGTGCTTGCGATCGGGGCCGAGGCCAAGAAGATGCTGGGGCGGACGCCGGGATCGATCGTGGCGATCCGGCCGCTCAAGGACGGAGTGATCGCGGACTTCGAGATCACCGAGAGCATGCTCCGTCACTTTATCCAGAAAACGCACAACCGCAAAATACTGGTGCGCCCGCGGATCGTGATCTGCGTTCCGTTCGGGATAACGGCGGTCGAAAAGCGCGCGGTGCGCGAATCGGCGGAGTCGGCGGGAGCGCACGAGGTCTACCTGATCGAGGAGCCGATGGCGGCGGCGATCGGGGCGGGACTTCCGATCACGGAGCCGGCGGGCAACATGATCGTTGATATCGGCGGGGGCACGACCGAAGTCGCGGTAATCTCGCTGGCGGGGGTGGTGTTCTCGCGATCGGTGCGGGTGGCCGGCGACAAGATGGACGAAGCGATCATCCAGCACATCAAGCGCAAGTACAACCTGCTGATCGGCGAGCGCACGGCGGAACTGATCAAGATCACGATTGGGTCGGCCTACCCGGGCAATGAAATCCAGACGATGGAGATCAAGGGGCGGGACCTGGTGGCGGGGGTGCCGAAGATTATCGAGATCACGGACGAGGAGATCCGCGAGGCGCTGATGGAGCCGGTTCACCAGGTGGTGGAGTCGGTGCGGATCGCGCTCGAACGGACGCCGCCGGAACTGGCTTCGGATATCGTGGAAAAGGGGATCGTGCTGGCGGGCGGCGGGGCGCTTTTGCGCAACCTCGACGTGCTGCTGCGCGAAGAGACCGGGCTGCCGGTGACGCTGGCGGACGATCCGCTGACGGCGGTGGTGATGGGAGCGGGCAAGGTGCTCGACGAGCTGTCGCTGCTGCGCGACGTCACGGTTGATTGAGCGAGCGGCCGCGGCAGGCCGAGAGATTGATCAGGTTCCGCTCTTCAGGGCGCGCGAGTGAGAAGCTCTTTCCTATGGCGCAACCGGGTGACGATCACCGTCGGGTTGCTGCTGATCGTCAGCCTGCACATGATTTCGACGCGCGTCGACCAGGACGCGCGCGCGGGCAAGGCCAGCGTAATTCTGCTTAGTTTGCTCAAGCCGTTCCAGGCGCTGGAATCGGGGTTCAGCAACGATACCAGCAACTTCGTGCATGACTACTTCGACCTGGTGGGCGTGCGCCAGGAAAATGTCAGGCTCAGGCGGGAGTTGGCCGAGCTCGAGAGCCAGCGCGCCCATATGGCCGAGCTCGAGGTGGAGAACCGCCATCTGAGCGACCTGCTGGAACTGAAGGAAGCACTCGATACGCCGGCGGTGGCCGCCAATGTGATCGGCGGCGATGCGGGCGGGCTCGAGCGCACGCTGGTGCTGGGCGAAGGATCGGGCAGCGGCCTGGGGCGGGACATGCCGGTGGTCTCGACCGAGGGAGTGGTGGGGCGGCTGATCCTGGTGAGTCCCGAGGCCGCGCGAGTGCTGCTGATCAACGACCACAACTCGGCGGTGGACGCCTTCGATCAGCGCAGCCGCGCACGCGGGATCGTGGCCGGGGTGGTCGACGACGGCCTGATGATGAAGTACGTGGACCGATCGGAGGATATCAAGCCGGGCGACACGATCGTGAGTTCGGGGGTGGACGGAATCTTTCCGCGGGGGCTGCTGGTGGGGCGGGTAGCGCGGGTTTCGCAGGAAGGGCCGGGGCTGTTTCTGAACGTGGACGTGAGTCCGGCGGTGGACTTCCGCAAGCTCGAGCAGGTGCTGATCCTGACCCGGAAGCCCAAAGAGCCCAGCGCCGCGAAAGGCTGAGGTCAGGTGCGCTTGATCGCGATATTCTCCATCGCCACGCTGATTGCCCTCTCGCTGCAAACGACGATACCGCGGCTGCTGCCGATGGCGGCGCTGTTTCCGGACCTGGTGCTGATCCTGGCGGTGGACCTGGGCTTGCGCCATTGGGGGGCGCTGGCGGCGGTGATGGCGTTCATGATCGGGTACGCGACCGACGCCTTCTCGGGATCGCAACTGGGGTTGAACGCGCTGATGCTGATGCTGGTGTTCGTGCTGGCGTACTGGTTTTCGCGGGTGCTGATCTCGCGCAGTCCGGCGATTGGCGCGGTGGCGGTTTTCGGCGGGGTGATCCTGCAAAATGTCGGGGTCTACCTGATCGGCTCGGGATTCGCGGCGCCGATGAACCTGGGCACTGTTTTGCTGCCGACGCTGTTGCAGGCGGCGGTGACGGCGCTGATCACGCCGTGGGTGTTCGGGATGATGGGATGGGCGACGGGAATAGCCCGATTGCGTTCACGCGGACAGCGTGAATAAATAATTGGTGGGAACCCGAGAGTGGCGAGATTCGGATCCCGCGAAAAGAACCGGCCGGTCCCCAAGCTGGACCCGCGTATCACGGCGCTGACGGTGCTGATGGCGGTGGTGCTGACGGCGGCGGCGGGCCGGTTGTACTACCTGCAAGTAATCAAGCATCACGAGCTCTCGGAACTCGCCGATCGCAACCGAATCCGGATTCAGCGCCTACCCGCATTGCGCGGACTGGTCTACGACGACCGCCATCGGCCGCTGGTGGACACCCGTCCGTCGTTCGACGCGGTGATTGTTCCCGAGGACACACGCAACCTTTCGGCCACGATCGAAAGGCTCGAGAAGGTGCTGAATCACGATCATATCGCGGAAAAGCTGGAAGACGCGGAGGACCAGGGCCGCCCCGAGTTCGAGCCGGTGACGGTGGATGAACGGCTGGAATGGCCGCAGGTGGTGGCGCTGGAGACGCATCAGCTGGAACTGCCGGGGGTAAGCCTGCAAGTGAACCCGCGGCGGCATTATATCTACGATTCGCTGGCGGCCCATCTGCTGGGTTACGTGGGCGAGGTGACGGTGCGCGACTTGAATCACCTGCCGGATTACCGGATGGGGGACGAGATCGGCAAATTCGGGCTCGAGCGCAGCCTGGAGACCACCTTGCGCGGCGACAGCGGCGGCCAGGAGATCGAGGTTGACTCGGTCGGGCGGCGCCTGCGGCTGCTGCGGGAGATACCGGAGAAACCAGGGGACAGCGTGGTGATGACGCTGGACCTCGACCTTCAGAAGGCGGCGGAGCAGGCGATCGGTAACCGCGCGGGGGCGCTGGTCGCGATCGATCCCAACACGGGCTATATCCTGGCGATGGCGAGTTTCCCGGCGTTCGATCCCAACGTTTTCGCCGGGGGAATCACGCCGGCAAACTGGCGCGCGCTGGCGATGGACCCGAGCCATCCGCTGGAGAACCGGGCGATCCAGGGGGCGTATCCGCCGGGTTCGACCTTCAAGATTGTCGACTCGATCGCGGGGCTGTCGGATCGGACGCTGACTCCGGAAACGACTTATTTTTGTCCGGGCGGACTCTATTACGGCGGGCGCGAGTATCGATGCTGGCGCAAGCAGGGTCACGGCACGATCTCGGTCCATCGGGCGATCGTGGAATCGTGCGACGTTTTCTTCTACGAGGTGGGTGAGCATCTGGGGATCGACCGGATCGCGGCGTGGGCGCACGCTTTGGGGCTCGGCAAGAAGACCGATATCGAGCTGGACAACGAAAGAACGGGGACGATCCCGTCGACGGCATGGAAGCAACGGCGCTTTCATGAGCGCTGGTATCCGGCCGAGACGCTTTCGGTCGCGATCGGCCAGGGCTACGTGACGGTGACGCCGCTGCAACTGGCGGACCTGGCGGCTGAAGTCGCGAATGGCGGCACGCTCTACAAGCCGCAGTTCGTCAAGGAAATCGACGCGCTGGACGGCAGCGTGGTCAAGAGCTTTCCACCGATCATAGAGAGCCGGGTGCGGATCGACCCGCAGGTGCTGGAAGAGGTGCGCGAGGGAATGGCGGGCGTGGTCAATCAGCCCGACGGGACGGCGCACGGAGCGAAGCTGGACAACGTGATCGTGGCGGGCAAGACGGGCACGGCGCAGGTGGTCAAGGAGGGCCAGGGGGTGCGGCTCAAGGAGGACGCGCTGCCGGAGAGGTATCGCGACCATGGGTGGTTTATCGCGTTCGCGCCGGTGGACCATCCGAAGATCGCGATAGCGTGCATAATCGAGCATTCGGGGCATGGCGGAAGTTCGGCCGGCCCGGTGGTCAAGGCGGTGATGCAGAAGTATTTCGAGATGAATCCGCCGCAGGGAGGGCCGCCGCCGAAGGCCGGGCCAACGGCGAATCCGGTGACGCAGCCTGCCGATCAGGCCGACGCGCAGACGGAGTAATATGGCGGTCCTCGATCGGCGAATCGTATACCACTTCGACTGGACGGTGTTCACGCTGTCGCTGGGGCTCGCGGCGGTGGGGCTGGTGAGCGTTCTGAGCGGGACATGGGGCGGAGCGCATCACGGGCTTGACCCGCTGGTGGTGCGGCAACTGCTTTGGATCGGAGTCGGCACGGCGCTGATGACGGCGGTGGCGCTGCTCGATTATCGAGCGCTGGGTTCGTACGCGTACCTGATTTACGCGGTCGCGGTGGGGCTGCTGGTGGTGGTGGCGGTGGCGGGCCACAGCACGGGCGGATCGCGGCGATGGATCAATCTCGGGGTGCTCAAGCTGGAGCCGTCGGAGGTGGCGAAGCTGGCGCTGGTGCTGGTGATGGTGCGTTATATGCGGGAGGAACCACCGCGGGGCGGATGGAAGGCGCATCAGATGGCGGTTCCGGCGATTCTGCTGGCGATTCCGGCGGCGCTGGTGCTGAAGCAGCCGGACCTGGGGACGGCGCTGATCCTGATACTGCTGACGGCGACGCTGGTGTTCGTCGGGGGGCTCAACTGGCGGACGCTGGCGGTGCTGGCGCTGGGTGCGGTGCTGGTCGCGCCGGTCGGATGGCATTACCTGAAGCCTTATCAGCGGGAACGGCTGGTGAGCTTCCTCAATCCGGAGTCGGATCCGCTGGGGTCGGGATATCATATAATCCAGTCGGAGATCGCGATCGGATCGGGGGGCCATTGGGGAAAGGGGCTGTTCAAGGGGACGCAGGCGCGGCTCAACTTCCTGCCGGAGCAGACCACGGATTTCATCTTTGCGGTGTTCGCGGAGGAATTCGGATTCGCGGGATCGATGCTGCTGTTGGGGCTGTATGCTGGGCTGATCGCGCGCGGGGCGTGGATCGCGCGGCATGCGCGGGATCGCTTCGGATCGATGCTGGCGATCGGGGTGACGGGAATAATCTTCTGGCAGGTGGCGATCAATATCGGGATGGCGACGGGGATGCTGCCGGTGGTCGGGATCACGCTGCCGCTGGTGAGTTACGGCGGGTCGTCACTGATCATGATGATGATCGCGCTGGGGCTGTTGATCAGCATCAACGTCCGCCGGTACCTGTTCTGAGCGTTGCGGCGAGCGGCTGAGCGTCGCGCGATGGCTTCAGGCACGCAGATTCCTCGCGTCGTGATTGGGGGCGGCAGCAGCGGTGCGGGCAAGACCACCGCGACGGTCGCGCTGATCGGTGCGTTGCGGGGGCGCGGGCTTACGGTCGCGCCGTTCAAGTGCGGACCGGACTACCTCGATCCGAGCTATCATGCGCGCGCTGCGGGGCGCACGTCGCATAACCTGGACGGGTGGATGATGGGGCGCGAGGCCGCAATCGCGACTTTCGTGCGCGCGTCGCGCGACGCGGATATCGCGGTAATCGAAGGCATGATGGGTCTTTACGACGGGGCGACGCCGACGAGCGAAGAGGGATCGACGGCGGAGATCGCGAAGTGGCTGGGCGCCCCGGTGCTGCTGACGATCGACGCCGGGGGAATCGCGCGCAGCGTCGGAGCAATTGCAGGCGGGTTCGCGGGATTCGATCGGGAGGTCAGGCTCGCGGGTGTGCTTTGCAATCGCGTCGGTGGCCAGGGTCATCTCGACCTGCTGCGCGCCGCGTCAACCGAGATACCGGTCGTGGGCGGACTGCCGCAGAATTCGGCGGCGGCGTTTCCGGAGCGTCATCTGGGACTTTTCAGCGCGGACGAAAGCAACGTGCCGGCCGAGTCGATCGAGGCGTGGGGAAGGATCGCGGCCGAATGGTTCGATTTGGACGCGATATTGGCGATTGCGCGCGGGACGCCCGCACTGGCGCCGGCGGAGGCGGAAGCTTCGCTGTCGCGACCGGCGAGGCCGCGATGCCGGATCGGGGTTGCCTACGACGAGGCATTTCACTTCTACTATGAGTATAACCTGGCGCTGCTCCAGGCGCTGGGAGCCGAAATCGAGCGGTTCAGCCCGGCGCATGATCCGGAGCTTCCGCGGGTCGACGGACTTTACTTCGGCGGCGGCTATCCCGAGATTGCCGCGCCCGCGCTCTCGTCGAACCGGGCGATGCTGGCGGCGGTGCGGGATTTCGCCCATCGCGGCAGCCCGGTCTACGCCGAATGCGGCGGGCTGATGTACCTCGCCGAGGGTATCCGGGCGCTCGACGGGCGGTCGTTTCCGATGGCCGGAGTGATTCCAGGTCAGGCGGTGATGCGCGACCGGCTGCAGGCGCTGGGCTACGCCGAAGTCGAGACGCGCGCGCCGTCGATGCTCGGACCGGCGGGAACGCGCTGGCGCGGCCATCAATTCCGTTACTCGGTGCTCGAACCGGCACCTCCATTGGAATTCGAGCGGCTCTTCACTGTTGTTCCGCGCTGGGGCGGTGAAGCGTTTAACGAAGGCTATCGGACAGGCAACGTTGTCGCCTCATACGTGCATGCGCACTGGGCGTCGAATCCAGCGGTGGCGGCGGCGTTCGTCTCGGCATGCGCCAGCGCGCAGAGCCGGACGTGAGGCGCCGTGTGCGGCGACACGGCGGTTAACCCGCGCTTGGCGCATGAGTCGCGGAAAATATAGAGTCTGATCGAGCATACGGGATTCGCCGCCATGAAAGACGACCGTTCCTCGGAAAACCGCAACGAAATGCCGGCCGCGCCCAACACACTCGAGGGCTTCGCCTTACTGCACCAGTTCTTTCGGATCCGCCGGCCGCAATGGAACGGGCTGCCGGCGGCGCGGCGCACGGCGGCGATCAAGTGCGCCACGGCGGCTTTCGAAGCGATGGCCCGGCGCGAGGACGGCGAGAGCGCACTCTTCACGCAGCTAGGCCACAAGGGCGACCTTATCGCGATTCACTTCCGGCGCGGGTTCGATCAGATCGCTGCGGCCGAGCTCGAAGTGGGCCAGCTTGCGTTGACCGAATTCCTGGAGCCGTCGAGTTCATATCTTTCGGTGGTGGAAATCGGGCTGTACGAGTCGACGGTGAAGCTTCATGCGGAGCTGGCGAGCAAGGGCGTGAAGCCGCATTCGCCGGAATGGCGGCAGGCGGTTGAGGCCGACCTCGCCGGCCAGCGCGAGAAGCTCGCCGCGCGGCTCTTTCCGAAAATCCCGACGAGCCGCTACGTTTGTTTCTACCCGATGAACAAGCGCCGCCAGGGCGCGGACAACTGGTACATGCTGCCGATCGAAGAGCGCCATCGCCTGATGCGCGACCACGGGATGATCGGGCGGCGTTATGCGGGGCGGGTGACGCAGGTGATTTCGGGCTCGGTCGGCTTCGACGACTGGGAATGGGGCGTCGATCTTTTCGCCGACGATCCGATCGTGTTCAAGAAGCTGGTCTACGAGATGCGCTTCGACGAATCGAGCGCGCGTTACGCGGAGTTCGGGCCGTTTTACGTGGGCGTACGCCTGGCGCCGTTGGAGATCGGGCGCCTCCTAATCACTCCGGACCAGTCTTAAGTTCGGCCTTACTTTCCCTTTGCAAGCCTGGCGAAGGTATCCTCGACCTCGCCCTCGAGCGGGAAGCGCCCCGCAGTGGCCTTGGAGAAAATCACTTTGCCGTCGACGATGACGTCGAACTGCCCGGTTTTCCCCGCCTTGATCTGCGCATCCTCGCCGAAGCGGGATTTGAGTGACGCGGCCAGACTGGCCGCGCGCGGGCGATAGCCTCAAGCGGAGCAGTATAGAATTTCTGTAGCCATAGGCAGGAGCGTAGCGCTGCGCGGGCCGCCGCTCAAACGGGCAAACGCGCCTACTTGCCGTTGGGCAGATCGACGAAAACGGCCGCCGCCACCACCGAGGTCCACAGGCCGTCACGGTCGCCGATCGCCGACTGCGTGACGTTACGGGTCGTGACGATTTTGTCGGAGACGCGCCAGATGTCCTTGCGCTCGTCGTAGCTCGCGTTGGGATCGAAGTCCACGCCAAGAATCGTCGCGAGCATCATCGCCGCCAGATCCTCGGCATAGTCGCCGGCCTTCTGGTCGGTCTCGCCAAAACTATGATGTTCCGACAGGTAGCCGTACTGGCTGGGATTAGCGGGAATAGCAACGCCCACCGAAGCAGCGATCAGCCGATGGGGTTCGTCGGTGGCATTGTCACTCATCACGGCGAACACGATCTGGCCGGGCGACAGATGGCGCAAGCCTTCCTGCGGCGTGATCAACTTGCAGTTGGGCGGGAAAATCGATTTCACGCGCACCAGGTTAAATTCCGCGATTCCGGCGGATCGCAGCGAAAGCTCGAAGGAGTTGAGCTTCTCCCGATGCTTGCCGACACCCTTGGTGAGGAAAACCCCCTTCGGAAACGGCCCCATTTATTTCCTTGTCTCCTGCTTGACGCTGCCCTGCCGCGCGCGTTGCGCGGATTTATCTTCATATTCTCCACGACCGCGGCGCCAGAAAAAAGTACCCGCGCGCGACGAGGTCTCTTATAGCTGATTCGCCGGTTTGTACTCGCCGAACACCCGGCGCATCGCGTCGGCGATTTCACCCAAGGTGGCCCAATTTCGCACGGCGTCAATAATCGGCGGCATCAGGTTCGACCCATCGCGCGCGGTCGACTCGACCCGCGCGATTGCCTGCGCTGCGGCCGCCTGGTCGCGTTCGGCGCGAATGCGGGCGAGCCGGGCACGCTGCTTATCCTCGGTCGCCGGATTCACCTTGAGAATATCGCCGGCGTGATCGTCATCGGAGGTGAAGTCGTTGACTCCTACGATAATCCGGTCCTTCTTTTCAATCTCGCGCTGGTAAAGAAATGCGGCGTTGTTGATTTCGCGCTGCATATAGCCGCGCTCGATCGCCGCGACAGCGCCGCCGAAGTCGTCGATCTTGCCGATAAATTCCAGTGCCTTGCGCTCGAGCTCGCGGGTCAGCGTTTCGACATAGTAGGAGCCGGCGAGCGGGTCGACGGTGTCGGTTACGTCGGACTCGTATGCGATCACCTGTTGCGTGCGCAGCGCGAGCAGCACCGAATTTTCGGTCGGCAGCGCCAGGGCCTCGTCCCTGGAATTGGTGTGAAGCGACTGGGCGCCGCCGAGCACGGCCGCCAGCGCCTGCAGGGTCACGCGGACCACATTGTTGTCGACCTGCTGCGCGGTGAGGGTCGAGCCTGCGGTCTGGGCGTGGAACCGCATCATCATCGAGCGTTCGTCTTTGGCCTTGAAACGCTCTTTCATGATGCGCGCCCACAGGCGGCGAGCGGCGCGGAATTTGGCTATTTCCTCGAAGAAATTGTTGTGAACATTGAAGAAAAACGAGAGCCGGCTGGCGAAGTCGTCGACGCGCAGCCCCGCCTTTACGGCAGCCTCGACGTATGCGATCCCGTCGGCGAGGGTGAAGGCAAGTTCCTGCGCGGCGGTCGAGCCGGCCTCGCGGATGTGATAGCCAGAAATCGAAATCGTGTTCCAGTTGGGGACTTCGCGGCTCGCGAATTCGAAGATGTCGGTGATTATGCGCATCGATTCGCGGGGCGGATAGATATAGGTCCCGCGCGCGATGTATTCCTTGAGCAGATCGTTCTGGATGGTGCCGTTGAGCTTGTTCCAGGCGATTGAGCGGCGCTCGGCCGCCACCAGGTAGAGCGCGAGCAGGATCGACGCGGTCGCGTTGATCGTCATCGAAGTCGAAATTTTGTCGAGCGGCAATTCCGCCAGCAGCGTTTCCATGTCCTCGAGCGATCCGATGGCGACGCCGACGCGTCCGACTTCGCCGCGGGCCAGCGGATGGTCGGCGTCCCGTCCCATCTGGGTCGGCAGGTCGAAGGCGACAGAAAGGCCGGTTTGTCCGTTGGCAAACAGGTAACGGTAGCGGCGGTTGGATTCCTCGGCATCGCCAAAACCGGCGTACTGGCGCATCGTCCACAGACGCCCGCGGTACATGGTGGGTTGCACGCCGCGGGTGAAGGGGAACTCGCCGGGAAAACCCAGATCGGCGAGATAATCAAAGCCCTCGAGATCGTCGGGGTCGTATTCGCGCTTGACCTCGATTCCCGATCCGGTGATGAAACGTTCGCGGCGCTCGGGTCCACGCTTGAGCGCGGGCGCAACCCGTTTCTCATCCCATTCCTTGCGCGCGCTGGCGATCGTGCGTTCGTTGTCGGCCATGATTACTCGCCTCGGTTATTCGATTACGGCCAGCAGTTCGCCCTTTTCCACGGTCTGGCCAGGCGTCACCCGGATATCCGCTACCTTGCCCGACTTGGGCGATTTAATCTCGTTCTCCATTTTCATTGCCTCGATCACCAGCACGCCCTGCTGATGCTCGACCTCATCTCCTACGCTGACCAGGACGTTGACCACCCGTCCAGGCATCATCGCGCGCATCTCGGCCTTGCCGCCGGCTTGCGGACGCGCGACCGCGCCGTGCCCGCGGCGGGCGGTATCGATTAGCGTGACACGGGTCGCCCCGCCGCGCGAGGCCACGACCAGATCGTCGCCGTCGGCGGTTACGTCGAGGTCGAAGGAGCGGTTGCCGACCAGGACCGAAAACGAGGTGCGTCCGACGCGGCGCACATCGACGTCGAACGCGTTCTGCCCGAACTTTATCCTGAGCGCGTTTGCGGCAATCTCTTCGACTTCGAGCTCGTGTTCGGCGCCCTCGAGGGTCGCCAGGTATTTGGTCGGCATCCTGTGAATCCGTCCTGCCTGTAATCCTCTTATGACGGCGGTGCGCCGCCGCAGCCAGTTATCGTCTCAGCATGTCGAGGCGGCCGAGCGTCTTCCAGGGTGAACCAGCGGACTTGCCCGCGGCCGGTTGCGCAGCGGCGGCCGTGTGGTTGGTGTCGCGCCGTGCTGCGAGCGCGGCGGTCAGGATCGCCGCAAGGCGCGCCCCGTCGCTTCCGTCCTGCGCGGCCTGCGGATGGTACTCCTGGCTGATGAAGCCGGTGTCGAAATCGCCGGCGATGAATCGCGGGTGAGTCATCAGCCAGCGGTGGAAGTCGAGGTTGGTGGTCAATTCACCGGCGATCGAGAATTCGTTGAGCGCGCGGCTCATCCGGGCGATCGCCTCCTTGCGGTCGCGCCCCCACACCGCCAGCTTCGCGATCATCGGGTCATAGTAGATTGGGACTTCCCCGCCGGCGTACACGCCCGCGTCGACCCGGATACCGGGACCGTCGGGAAATTTGATGTGGTCTATCCTGCCAGGCGCCGGAACGAATCCGGCGGCCGGGTCTTCCGCGTACACGCGGCACTCGAGCGCCCAGCCGCTTTGCGCCAGATCGCTCTGTGCAAACGGCAGCCGTTCCCCTGCGGCGACGAGCACTTGCGCTTTGACCAGGTCGACGCCGGTTACCAACTCGGTCACCGCATGTTCGACCTGGATTCGCGTGTTCATTTCGAGAAAGTAGAAGTTGCGGTCGGCGTCGGCCAGGAACTCGATCGTGCCCGCGCCGGCATAGTTCACCGCGCGGGCCGCCCTGACCGCGACCGCGCCCATCTCGGCGCGCATTTCAGGCGTGATGAACGGCGACGGCGATTCCTCGACCACCTTCTGATTGCGCCGCTGAATCGAGCATTCGCGCTCGAACACATGCACGGTGTTACCGTGCAAGTCCGCAAACACCTGGACTTCGATATGACGCGGGCGGCTCACGAATTTCTCGACGTAGAAACGACCGTCCCCGAACGAAGACTTGGCCTCGCTGGCTACGGTCCTGACGGCGGAGGAAAGGTCCTTTTCGTACTCGACCAGGCGCATCCCCTTGCCGCCGCCGCCGGCTGCGGCCTTGAGCATGATCGGGAAGCCGATCTTGTTCGCGAGATCTCTCACCTCTTCCTCGCGCTCGAGCGTTCCGGGCGAGCCTGGAACCACGGGCACGCCGGCGGCCGCCATCAGCTTGCGCGCCTCGACCTTGTCACCCATCTGTTCGATCGCGGACGGCGGCGGGCCGATGAAGACCAACCCCGCCTCCTGGACGGCACGGGCAAATCCCGCATTCTCGGAGAAAAAGCCGTATCCCGGATGGATCGCCTCGGCGCCGGTTTGCTTCGCGGCCTCGAGGATTCGCTCGGTGTTGAGATAGCTCTGGGCGGCAGGCGCCGGCCCCACTGCGACCGCGTAGTCGGCCTCGCGCACATGCAAAGCCGCGCGGTCGGCCTCCGAAAAGACCGCGACGGTCTCGACGCCCAACTCGCGGCACGCGCGTATCACCCTGACGGCGATTTCGCCGCGATTGGCAATCAATATGCGCTTAAACATCAGATCCTCTGAAACTCGACTGCAACTGTCCCTCCTGTCTCACGCTGCCGGCTCGCCGATCGGGTGAAAATGCCTTCGCCATTGTAAAAAAGCTCGAAGGAGCGGCGGCGTGCGGAAGGCCACTAAAGTGGAATGTTCCCGTGTTTGCGCGGCGGATTCTTCTCGCGCTTGTTCTCGAGCGCCTTGAGCGAGCCGATAAGCCGCGGCCGCGTGTCGTGCGGCATCAGGATCTCATCTATGTAGCCCAACTCGGCGGCCTTAAACGGGTTGGCGAAAGTCCGCCGGTACTCGTCGACCAGCCGGTTTTTCTCCGCGACCGCGTCCTTCGCCTTCGCGATCTCGTTGCGAAATACGATATTGAC
>DASPQS010000070.1:0-13070 GCA_035624865.1 Binataceae bacterium (SeqCode)
AGCGTAGAAGCGAAGGAATCCGACCTGACGGCCGGCGAATCATCGGCGGCAAAGCTCATAGAGATGTCGACGAACGGCGCCAACATTGAAACCGCTCCAAAACGGGAAGAGAACGCTACGTCTATGCTGGCGCGGCAAAGCGCTCCATCCATGAAGAGTAACGTGACCCAAGACCAGCTTGCCGACGCGGTCGCGAAGGTATTTGAAGAGACCAGGAATTTCGAAAGCCGCCTCGATGAATTACGCCGGATGTTCAGCCTGGTCGAACAGGTCGGCGGTTCCGCAGAGGAACTGTTCGGACCGCTGAGGGCCTTTCACGGGCAGCTTTCTCAATTGGCGCGTTCGTTTGAGCCAATGCGGGCCTTTCAGACCCAGCTCGCGCAAATGGCAGAAACCTTCGAACCGATGAAGGTGCTGCACGACCAGTTGGCACAGGTTGCTGATTCGTTCAAGGAGCATCTGGAGCAGTTGGTGCGTGCTCTCGATCCGGCCAAAGAATTCCGCGAGCGTATTCTTCGGCTCGCCGCAATCTTTGAGCAGGCGAGTGAATTGCAGGGCCAGTTCCGCGATCTCTACTCGGCATTCAACGCCTCGGGAGCTGACCCTGATGCGAGTGCAACCGGCGATAACGGCCGACGGGCGACCCTGCACTAGAGAAGCGGAAGTTTCAGGCCAGCGGTGACAAGGGCGCCGCTCGCAACCCCCATCAAAGCTTCACCGGCGACAAGTCCCGCGGCGAAAAGCAAACCGGACCCACCGCCTTCGCGCTCATCGCGGCTCAGCAGTCGCGCAAGCGCACCGATCATAATGGTGACGCTTAGGCCAACCGGGAGATAAAGGCCAATCGCCACGGGCATCACCGGCGTACGCCAGCGCGCGCGACGCCGTTCGAGCATCGTGTCGGTCACAACCAGGATCGTGGCAATCGCCGCGCCCGCGCCTACTGTGCCCCACGGAAGTCCGCCGCGAAACACTCCTTGAGCGATCTTCGCCATCAGGAAGGCCTGCGGCGCTGCCAGGGCATGCGGACCCGCAGAGGGCGTGCCGGCGATGCCATAGGCGCGAATCAACAGGTTAAGCACCGGTGCCATTACGAACGAAGCGGCGATTGCACCGACCAGCACGGCGATTTCGAGCGCTCGCGGGGTCGCCCGGACGTGGAAACCGGTGGCGAGGTCGTGCAGTGAATCGCCCGCCATCGCAGCGGCCGTACAGACAACGGCGCCAGCTAGAATTGCGAGATGGGGACCGACGCCGGGCGCAACCCCCATCAGCTTCAGCATCAGCGCGACCGCGAGCAGGACGATGATCGTAACTCCGGAAACCGGGTTGTTGGACGCGCCAACGATTCCGCTGAGATAGCCCGCGACAGCGGTCGCGAAAAAGCCGATCAGTCCAAGGGCAATCGCGAGTATCGCGCTGATCCAGGCGCTGCCGCTCAACAGATAACAGATGACGAACACCACAGGGATACAGAGAGCGACGGCGACGAGCACGGCGGGAGAGGACAGGTCGGTCTCTTCGCGGGCCGGCGGCGCGGCTGCATGGCGCTCGCGGAACCTGCGCACGCCCTCAGCCAGTCCGCGGCCGATCGGTCCGCGCAACCGCCATAGCGTCGCCGCGCCACCTACCAGCATCGCGCCAACGCCGAGATAGCGGGTCTGTTCGCTCCACAGCTTTTGTGCGGCAGCACCCGCTTCCAGCGCGCGCAGTTCGGGATGGGCAAGACTCGCGAGCGGAACCGCTATGAGCCATCCGAACGCACCGCCGAGAAAGACGAGACTCGCGATTTCGATGCCGACGATGTACCCGATGCCGAGCAATGCCGCGGAAAAATCCAGCGAGCCGGCGAACGCCGCACCGCCTACCCATCCCGCGGCGGAACTGGTGGCGGGGATAATGCCCACGATGTCCTGTGCGGCTTTGAGCGAGGCTGACATAATACCTCCCCAGGCGAGGGGAGCGACGCTCCCAGCCCCGCTCTCACCGGCACGCAATACGTGGGCACAGGCGACGCCCTCAGGGAATGGCAACCGCTCCTCCGCAATATAGGCGCGGCGCAGGAAAACCACGAGCAGGCTCCCCATCGTGCCGCCGGCAAGACAGAGCATCGTAACCTCCCAATAGGGCAGGCGGCCGCGCTGAGTCAGAATTACGAGAGCGGGGAAGGTGAAGATCGCGCCCGCGGCGACCGCCTCTCCGGCGGAGGCAATGGTTTGTACGACGTTGTTTTCGAGGATGGTCGTGCGGCCCAGCAGGCGCAGCACCGCCATCGAGATGACCGCTGCTGGGATACTCGCGGAAACGGTCATGCCGGCGTAAAGCCCGAGATATGCGTTCGCTGAGCCAAGGATTAGGGCAAGAAAGAGACCGAGAAAAAACCCGCGGACGGTGAGTTCGCGCGCAGGTGAAGCGGGCAACGGCATCTGAATCTCTGGGCTGGCTTCGGACACGCCGCAACTATATGCGGCATTAAAGGCCGACGTACACTATCCAACGGAGACTGTCCGGATCCAATTCCGCCCGGTAAACGATTGCCGCAGGTTTGGCTTATGAGTTGCTCGCGTGAGAGCCGGACACGTGGGCCGTCGGTTCGCCTGCCGCCCTCCAGCCAGCGATCCCATCGACCATCACACTTACGTCTTTGTAACCGGCTTTCACCGCCCGCCGGGCGGCCTCGTGCGAGGCCATTCAATGCGCGTTGGCGCAGTAGAAGACGAGTTTCGAGGTTTTACCGCTCGGCAGGATTGAGAGGTCGTAGTTGTTGTCGGAGCTAAGGAGGGCCGCGCTTGGAATGATGCCAAATTTCTCGCGGGTTTCCGGGCCGTTGGCGTCATAAACATGGACGCTTCGCCTATTGGCTGCCAACATCGCCTTGAGGTCCGCGACGTGAATCAGCTTGAAGGTGTTGAGGTCTCGCTGTTCACCGCCCCCCAGCATCCGGGACAGGTCAAAAGGATAGGCGGGCGCCGCAACGAAGAACGCCGCTGCCAATGTCAGCGTGATTCGGGCCAAAGCGCGCATCGTGGCTCTCATCGCACTGGCCTCCCCTTCGATTTGGTTAGCACATGACCGTACGCTTAGCCAATGAGGTTCTCTCGCCGCTGGCGCAGGGCAAGGCGCCGGATGATAGTTTGCAGGGAGCGCCGGACAGTGGCACAGTTGCCGGCACCGAAGTTTCGGCAAAGACATAATCAGCAAGATTCGGCGGAGTGGAAATGACGGAGTAGCGTTATGAGTGACGACTGGCGGTCCAGAGCGCGAAAAATTCCCAAGGGCAACCTCTACGACGATTTCCGGCTTGGGCAGGTTTTCGAACACCATTGGGGCCGCACCCTGAACGAGGGCGACAATACCCTTTTCTCGACCTTGACGCTGAGCTTCAATCCCTTGTACTTCAACGCTCCCTACGCGCGCGCGCACGGCCATCACCAGGTGGTGGTCAACCCGATGCTGGTCTTTCTTACGGTCTTTGGGCTGTCGGTCGAGGACTTGAGCGAGGCGGGCGGGCTGTTCCTGGGCGTCGACAACCTGACGTTCCATCGCAGAGTCTATCCGGGGCAGACGCTGGTCGCGCGCAGCACCGTGGTCGACAAGCGCGAATCGACGAGCCGTCCGAGACACGGGATCGTAACCTGGCATACTGAGGGATTCATGCTCGAGAACGCATCGGGCAATACCGGCGAACAAGCCCTGGTGGTTAATTTTCGGCGCTCCAATCTGATCCCGAAGCGAGGCATCGACGTATGAGTTACCTCACCGAGGAACGCAAAATGATCCAGCAGACGGCGCGTGACTTCGCGATAAACGAAGTGCTGCCGGTGGCGAACAAGCTGGATCCGGTCGAGGGCGAGATCCCGATGGAGCTGCGCCGCAAAATGGCGGAACTCGGCTACTTCGGCATCCTGATTCCGGAAGAGTTCGGAGGACTCGGGCTCGGCGCCTTCGAATACGCACTGGTAACGGAGGAACTGGCGCGGGCGTGGATGAGCGTCGCGAGCATCATCGCGCGCGGCAACGGGCTGTGGGGCGGAATCAACGACGAGCAGCGCCGAAAATATTTCCCGCGGATGGCGCACGGGGAATTCCTCGGAGCCTTCTCGCTATCCGAGCCGGACGCCGGATCGGATCTCGCCAACGTTTCGTGCCGGGCCGTACGCGAGGGCGACGAATGGGTAATCAACGGCACCAAGACCTGGTGTACCTTCGCCGACGGCGCCGATTTTATCCAATTGTTCGCGCGCACCTCAACCCCGGACGAGCAGCGCCGGCACGTCGGAATCAGCCAGTTCATGATCGAAAAGGAACGCGGCAAGCTGCCTGCCGGCGTCAGCGGTTCGCCGATTCGCAAGATTGGCTATTTCGGCTGGAAGACCTGGGAGCTGCACTTCGACAACTGCCGCGTGCCGGCGACGGCGTTGATGGGACAGGAGGGGCGCGGGTTCTATGCGATGATGTCCGGGCTTGAGACCGCCCGTGTGCATACCGCCGCCCGCGCAATCGGGCTTGCGCGGGGCGCGCTCGACGATTCGATCGTGTACGCAGGTCGGCGCGTGCAGTTCAAACGGCCCATCGCGGAGTTCCAGGCGATTCGCTTCAAACTGGCCGAGATGGCGGCGAATATCGAGGCCGCGCGCCAGTTGATGTACTTCGTGGCGACCGAGGTGGACAGCAAACGACGCTGCGACAAGGAGGCCTCGATGGTGAAATACTTCGCCTCCGAGATGGCCGAGCGGGTGACGAGCGAAGCGCTACAGATTCACGGCGGATACGGCTACACCAAGGACCTCGCGATCGAACGCTACTGGCGCGACGCGCGGCTGACCAAGATCTTCGAGGGCACCTCGCAGATCCAGCTCCGGATAATTTCTGACCGGCTCCTGGGAGGAAGCGAATGAGTACCGAGGCGCGCGCCCTCACCGGCAAAAACAACTATTTCGAGGACTTCACTCCGGGCGACGTTTACGAGCATGCGCGCGGCAAGACGGTCGAAGGCCTCGAGAACGTCCTAATCACGAACCTGGTGCTGAACACCGCCCAGGCCCACTTCAATGAACATCTCGCCGAGTCGCTCCCGCAGGGCCATCGCATCACGTTCGGCGGCGTTACTGCATCGATCGTGATCGGCCTTGCGATGCAGGATACTGGCGAAAACGCGCTCGAGGAACTCTCCCTCGATAAGGTGCGCTTCCGGGTGCCGGTGCTCCATGGCGATACGCTCTACGCCTTCAGCGAGGTCGTCGCCAAGGAGGAGAATCCGTCCGATGCGCGGGGCTACAAGGACGCCGGGCTCGTGCACTTCCGCCATTGGGGCGTGAACCAGCGCGGCGAGACGGTCTTTGAGGGCGAGCGCCGCGTATTGGTCAAGAAGCGCGCGTTCAGCACCGTCGGACTTGAGCTGACGGAAGCGAGGGCCGCTGTGGCCCCGCGGGACGAGCCCGGAGCAAAGCGTGCGGTGTCAAAAGCACTCAAGGCCGCGCGGGCAAAGGGGAAGGCCTCGCACGCCAGGGCGAGCACTCCTCGCCGCATTCGCAAAGGCAAGTGAATAATCAGTATTAGATATTGGACTGATGTGGCCGTCGCTGTTGATTCGACGGCGGAGGGTACAAGGATGCGGTTGCGAAGGTGCGAACTCTCCACTCCCGGCAGCAACGAGAAGATGATCGAAAAGGCGCTCGGCACCGCCGCCGACGTGGTCTTCCTCGATCTCGAAGATGCGGTCGCGCCCAATCAGAAGGCCGACGCGCGCGGCAAGGTAATCGAAGCCCTGCGCACGCTCGACTGGGGCAGGAAGACCCGCGCGATTCGGATGAACAATATCGAGACCGAGTATGCCTACCAGGACGTGATCGACGTGGTCGAGAAGGCCGGCGAACACCTCGACCTGATCATCATCCCGAAAGTGAAGGCGGCGCGCGACGTCTTTTGGGTCGATACGCTGCTCACCCAGATCGAGACGCGGCTCCGCCGCAAGAAGAAGATCGCGCTCGAGGTCCTCATTGAAGAGGTGCAGGCGCTGATCAACGTCGAGGAGATCGCGCGATCGTCACCGCGGCTGGAGGCGATAATCTTCGGCCCGGGCGACTTCAGCGCTTCCCAGGGCGTGCGAATGACGACGATCGGCGGCAGCGTCACGACCTATCCCGGCGACATCTGGCATTACGCGCGCAGCAAGATCGTGGTGGCCGCGCGCGCCGCCGGTATCGACGCGATCGACGGACCTTACGCGGACTTCCGCAATCCCGACGGCTACCGGGAAGAGGCGATTCGCTCGGTCACGATGGGCTTCACCGGCAAATGGGCGATCCATCCGAGCCAGATCGAAATCGCCAACGAGGTTTATTCGCCGACTAAAGAGGAAGTCGAACGAGCGCGCAGGCTCGAGGCCGCCTACGCCAAGGCCGAAGCGGAGGGACTGGGCGCCGTCACTTTCGACGGCGTGATGATCGACGCGGCGTCGGTACGGATTATCCGCAACGTGATCGACAAAGCGAACCTCATCGGAATGTGATCGCGGATTCGAAAGCTTGCGAGGAGTACACATGGACACGCAGACGGCTGAATCGGCCCGGAAACTCCACGACGTGATTGCCCGCCTGGTGCGTCCGGATACCTTTCCGCTCGCCATTCGGATGATCAAACCAGGCGAAGAACTGCCGGCCGACGTGCGCGTGCCGTCGAAGAGCTTCAATGAAGACTGGATCGTCTGTCAGTCGATCGGAGTCGCGCGGCGCTATGGCTGGGGCATTGCGGTCGGGCGCGACGATGTGATCTGTCCGCTGGCCGCGATCGCATTCGGCTTCCGCAGGCCGAGTGACGAATACCTCAAGGGCTCGGTGGCGCTCGGCATGTATTGCAAGGACGAGGAGGCGGCAACGAAGCTCGAAGCGAGCACGTGGAAATTCGAACCCGGGAGCTATGACTACGTCTGCGTGGCGCCGCTCAGTCGCGCGGCTTTCGTGCCGCACGTAATCGCGGTCTACGCCAACAGTGCTCAGGTCCTGCGGTTGGTGCACGCCGCGCTTTTCAAACGCGGTGGCCGCGTTATCAGCAGTGCCGGCGGCCGGCTCGACTGCGCCGAGATCGTCATTCAGACAATGACCACGAATGAACCCAAGGTGATCCTGCCATGCACCGGGGACCGGGTGTTCGGCATGGCGCAGGACACCGAGATGGTTTTCGCCTTCCCGTGGGAATACGCCGACGAAATCGCCGAGGGGCTGGAAGGCACCCACAAGGGCGGCATTCGTTATCCGATAACGGTCGCGATGCGCGAGACCGTGACGATGCCGAAGACCTATCAGGATCTGATGAAGAAGCTGGTCGAACGCGACCAGACCAGGGATTAGGCACTCCGCTAAAAGAGGATGGGGCACGGACCGTAATGGCCCGCGCCCCGTTTGCTTGCAGATTCGAAGATACCGCCCTGCCCAGCTCGTTACGACTGCGCCGGATTCGCTGCCAGCGTCGCGTCGCGTACGAGAATACCGTCCGCATAGAGCTTCTTGATCTGATCGCCGGACAGATTGGTCAGCTCGTGCAGGACGCGCTCGTTGTCCTCACCCAGGCGCGCCGAGCGGACTTCGGTGCGGTCCGGCCATGCAGAGAATTTGACCGGCACCGCGGGAATCGCCACCTTCCCCAATAACGGATCCTGGATCCAGCGGACCGTCTTGCGCTCGTTCAGATGCGGATGCTTGACGGCTTCGTTGACCGTTAGCACGGGAGCGCACGGAACGCGTTCCTTGTCGAGCGCGGCGATCGCGTCGTCGCGCGTGGGGAACTTCGCGAGCCAGTCCTCGATAATTTTCTGCAACTCGGCGTTATTGTCACGCCGTCCGCGCGCGCCCTTGAAGCGCGGATCATTCGCCAGCTCCGGCATCTCCATCGCGCGGCAGAACTGCACCCATTGATGCGGCGTCGGAATCGTCAGGAAGATGTACTGGTCGCCGCGGTAATGGAAGATGCCGGTGGGACCGCCTTGCGGATGCTGCGAGCCGCCGCGCGTCGGGCGGTACTTCTCGCCGCGCAACGCCACCATCGGAACGTTCGATTCGTGCATGTGGAAGTAGGTATCGAGCAGCGACCCGTCGAGATATTGGCCCTCGCCAGTGCGTTCGCGATGCAACAATGCGAAGCCCACCGCCATCGCGGCCGCCACCCCGGTCGAGACGTCGCCGATCGCCATCGTAGCGGCTGAGGGAGCGCGGTCGGGTTCGCCGATTCCGTCGGTCACACCGGCGTAGGCCTGCCCTATATAATCGTAGCCCGCCTTGTACGAGAGCGGTCCGGTCTGACCCGCCATCGAAATCGAGCACATGATGATCGCCGGGTTGACCTTCTTCACGTCCTCATAGGAAAAGCCCAGCCGCTTGATCACCCCGGGCGCGAAATTCTCGACCACGACGTCGATCTTCGGAATCATCGACATCACTAGCTCGCGCGCGCCCGGCTTTTTCAGATCGATCGCGAAGCTGAGCTTGCTGTGATTATGCTGCAAGTAATAGGTGCTGTGGCTCGAATCCTTGTGCTCGGGCTGGAGCGGCTTCAGGCCTCCGCCGCGAACCCGATCGCCGCCGGGCGCGAGTTCGAGCTTGATTACCTCGGCGCCCATCTCGGCCAGCAGCCGCGTGCAGGTGGGACCCGCAACGAACTGTGTGAAATCCAGTACCCGGTAACCTTCGAGCATCCGTGGCTTGTTCGGCATCTATCGGACCTCCCCTGGACGGCGCAAAAGAGCGCAGGAAAAGGGACCAGTTTTGTTCAAGCTACAAAATGCGCCCGGAATTGTCCAATGGGGTTCCGCCGCGCCACCTCCGGCCATTCAGCGTACGACCCCCGATGAGCGCAGCCGCGCGATCGCCAGGTCATCGAGTCCCAACGCGCGCAGAATCTCGTCGGTATGCTGGCCCAGCGTCGGCGGAGGAATCCGGATCGAGTCGGGCGTCTCGGAGAAGCGCGCGACCGGTCGCACCGCCTTGAGGGGCCCGACCGCGGGATGGTCGACCTCGCTAATTGCCGCAATCGCCTCAACCTGCGGATGAGCGAGCAGTGACGGATAATCGTTCATCGGCACGGCGTCACCGCCGATGCTTTTGACCAGATCGATGATTCCTTCGCGCGAATGGTTCGCGAACGCGGCGTCCCAAATCGGTTTCGCTTCGGGCGCGTATCGCCCGATGCTGGTGGCGGCGCGTCCGTAGTCGGCGAACCGCGGGTCATCCAGCACGTGCTCCATGCCAAGTTCCAGCACTAGGCGGTCCCAGTCCTCGCTGTTGCCGCGCCGCAGAATGAAATACAGCGGGCCGTTCTGCGCCTGATAACCGTATTCAGGCGGGTTCGTGTAATGATCGAGATGGAAGCCAAACCAGTCATCCGGGTCGGTCATCGAATGCCACATGATGCCGCGCATATGGAGCAGGGAGCCCAACTGGCTCACCGCCACACGCTGGCCAGCTCCGGTGCGGAGCCGATGGAACAGGGCGCCGAGAACTGCCTGCGCCGCGAAAATCCCGGTGTTGAGCGCCGCTATATCCGCGCCCACTCTTACCGGCGCGTCGCCGATTCGTCCCAGTGACGCGGTGTATTCCGCCATCGCCTGCACCACCAGTTCTGATCCGGGCAGATCACGCAGCGGGCCTTCCTCGCCAAATGGGCTGATCGCACAATACACGAGCGCGGGATTGTAACGACTGAGGTCCTCGTAGGCGAGACCCAGGCGCTGGGCCTCACCGGGGCCAAGGTCTTCGAGGAAAACGTCGGCAGTTCGCGCAAGGCGCTTTAGGATGTCGCGGCCTTCCGCGTTGCCGAGATCGAGCGCCAGGCTCTTCTTGTTGCGGTTCAGGCTCAGGAATACCGCGCTCTCACCGGCGGCGAACGGCGGCCCCATCTTGCGCGCATAGTCGCCGCCGGGCGCCTCGACTTTGACTACTTCGGCGCCACCGTCACCAAGTTGCATGGCGCAGAACGGCCCGCACAGTCCTTGCGTGACGTCGATGACGCGGAACCCGGCGAGGCCGCCCTCCATGCTCATTTGGATCCGCCCGCCGGCCGCTCGTCCGCGATCCCGAGTTCGGCGAGGACTTCCGCCGTATGTTCCCCGGGCTTGCCGCCGGCACGTATAGGTCCCGCCGGGGTGAGCTCGAAGTTCCAGGGCAGGCCGTCGACGCAGAGGCGGCCCCAGTGCGGCGTGTCGATCTCGACTATCTGTTCGTTGGCGAGGACCTGCGGCTGGTAGCGCAACTCGTTGAAGTTCATGAAAGGTCCGTTTGGAACCTTTTCCTTCGTCAGGCGGATCATCCACCACGCGGCGGGCCTGGTCCGGAAGCGTTCGGCAAGAATCGGAATCAGAGCGGTGCGGTTCTGCACGCGCAGGGGATTCGTCGCGAACAGCGGGTCGGAGATCAATTGCTCGATCCCGAGTGCGCGGCAAAATCCCGGCCATTGCTCGTCACGCTCGACTCCGACGGCGACGTATCTTCTGTCCTGGCATTCGAACGCCTGATGCGGCGCGCTGGTCGAAGCGGCACTGCCGAGTGGTCGCGGTTGCACGCCCGTGGCAAAGTATTCAGCGAAGCGCGTGGTCTGGAGCGCCATCGCCGCGGTCAGCATCTCGATTTCTATCCTCTGCCCCCTGCCTGTGCGTTCGCGCGCGATCAGCGCTTGCAGCACCGCCTGCGTGATCGTGGTCGCGGTGGTGAGGTCGAGATGCGCCAGGTGGCGGAACATCTCGCCGCGGCCGTTCTCCGGGCCGGTCACGCTGCACCATCCGCAAAACGACTGGACAGTCGGATCGATTCCCGCTTCTCGCGCCATCGGACCTGTTCGGCCGTAGGCTGAGGCAGCAATGTAGATAAGGCGCGGGTTGACCTTCGCGACTACGTCGTAACCCAGACCAAGCCGTTCGACCGCGCCGGGACGCATGTTCTGGACGAACACGTCGCTCTTTTCGACGATCTTGAGCGCGATCGCCCGATCGGCCTCGTTCTTCAGGTCGAGCTCGATCATCCGCTTGTTGTGATTGGCAGAGATATAGAGGACCGAATTGCCCTTGATGAGCGGCGGCACGGCGTGCGACAGGCGATCGCCCCCAGGCGCTTCGACCTTGATCACGTCTGCGCCGAGCGCCCCGAGCAGTTTGGTCGACCACGGACCGACCGCAGCGATTGTCAGATCGAAAACGCGGATACCGTCGAGGATTTTCGCCATGCCAGCGCCGCCCCATCCGCGCTCACGCCGCGCGCAGCTTGAATTTGGCCAGTGTCACCTCATCCGTGACATCATCGAACACGATCTCCACTGGCATTCCAGCACGAATTTCCTCGTTGATCACTCCGACCAGATTGGTCAGCAGGCGCGGACCTTCCTCGAGTTCCACTTCGGCGACGTTGTAGGGGATCTCGCCGTCGTAACCGCGGAAATAAGACTGGTGGAAGACGACCCACGAATTGACGCGGCCGCGACCGCTGAGGCGCGTCCAGGTGAATTTACGTGACCAGCAACCGGGACACAACGGTGACGGCGGATACCATACTTTGCCGCAGCCGTCGCATTTCTGCAGGCGGAGTTCGCGATGCTTGAGCCCATCCCAGTAGGGTTTGTTGAGTGAAGAGATGGCCGGGAGGGGTTTTTGATATTGCGGCTGAGCCACGAATTACCTCAGTTCAACTGCGTGGTTGCGGCGGAATCGCCTACCTATGGTAAATGAGGGAATCGCCATAAACATTGGCCCACTGGATGATCGCGGCGTCTTTAACCTGGCGCGGACCGCATTCCCCGCGCAGTTGCCGGACGATCTCGACTTGATGATTCCAGCCCATGATATGCGCCTCGGAGAGCAGGCCGCCATTGGTGTTCATCGGGAGTTTCCCACCCAGTTCGATACGGCCGGCCTGCGTGAACGCCGCCGCCTCGCCGGGCTTGCAGAAGCCCCAACGTTCCAGCGCGATCCATGCGAGGATCGAAAACGCATCGTAGGTGAACAACGCATCGACATCTTTAGGCGCAATTCCCGCCATTCGGTATACCGGCTGGAGTTCCGCCGAGTACTCGAATACGGACTGCTGCGCAACGCCGAGGCCGGGATAGGCCCAGATGAATTCTTCGCGTCCGCCCGGCAGTCCCTGCATCCCGCTGATATAGACCGGCGCCTTCCTGCCGTCGCGCGCACGCTCCGCCGTCGTAACTATCACGCACGCGGCACCATCGTTTATCAGGCAATAGTCGAGCAGATGCAGCGGCTCACACACAAAGCGCGAGGCCTGGTGGTCGTCGATGTCGAACGGTTCGCGCATGATCGCCGCCGGATTCATCGAGGCGTGCTTGCGGAACGCAACCGGCACCGCGGCCAACGCGCGGCTGTTGGTGTGGTAGCGCTCAAAGTAGCTCCGCGCGACCAACGCCGCACCCGCGCCGGGCGAGGTCATACCGTAAACCGGATCTTCGCCGTGCCCGCCACCCGCCTCACGCGCGCCCTCACGATCGCCCGAGCCGCCCATCATCGGCCGCCGCAATCCGGAAAAGCTCACCGAGGCCAGGCATGCGACCGCGTTCGCCAGACCGGCATTCACGATCATCGCGGCCCATTGGATACAGCTTGCCGTGAAGCGCCCGTGCGCCCAGGTCTGATTGCAGGCGCGCAGATTCAAGCCCAGCACCTGCGCCAGCGAGTCGCCGTCAGCGCCGATCGGCGAACCGAAACTCACGATCATGCCGTCAAGATCTTCGCGCTTGAGCGCGGCGTCATCGAGCGCGTTGATGATGGCGTCGCAGGCCAAATCGATAGGACTGCGCATCAACCGCCGTCCGTATGGCGAATGGCCGGCGCCGATGATTGCCGCGCGATCTTTCAGGTCGAAGTTGGGCATGAAATTACCCCGGCTGCACGCCGCCAAACTCCCCGGCTGCGCACGTCAGCTCGTCCCGAGCGTACAAAAAAGCTCCGCGCGATGTCCAATGGCAGTCCACGATGCAGAGCCTGCTTCGCGCCGCTTGCGAGCCGGAACTGAAAGGATCGGGACGTGGGCGTGATTCCACTGCGAGAGGATCACGATGGCGCTAGCGCCGATAAT
>DASPQS010000071.1:0-13544 GCA_035624865.1 Binataceae bacterium (SeqCode)
TCAAGGCACAGGAAATTCCGGCAAATCGCGGGCGTGATATGAAGTACGATGCGGGCAAGTACGCGTCGGTACAGCAAGGCGCGGAGGTTTATAAGGATTTGGCGCCGCTTAAGCTCGACGCCGCCCCGGACGATGTTTTCAAGAAGGCCGAGATAATCGCCGGCGAGATTCCCAACTGGAGAATCACCAATAGCGACCCGAGCAAGCGAACGCTCGAGGGAGTCGCCACCTCAGCGATTTTCCATTTCACGGACGATTGGGTGATCGAAGTGCGCGCAGCGGACGGCGGAAGCCTGGTCGAGATGCGGTCGAAGTCACGCGACGGCGTGGGCGACCTCGGCGTGAATTATCATCGGATCAAGAGTTTCTTCCGCCTTTTGAGGGGACCTGTGCGCGGCGCGGTCGCGCCCGGGCAAGCTGGCGCGCAATAGCTCTACCCGAAGGCTCGCGCACTACGGGCGCAGGGCCCGAAGCGCGCGTTTAACCGCGCTCGCACGGTCTTCGCCGACCGGGTTGACAAACACGATCGCCCATCCGACGCCCGGGGCGGTGAGTTCCTGCAGGCGCTCGCGCACGCGCTGCTCGGGGCCCACCGCGAGCAGCGAATCGATCATCCGGTCGGTGACCGCAGCGACGGCTGCCTTGGCGTCGGTGCCGGCGGCGCGAATTGCGGCCATTTCTCGATCGAATCCCGCGTGGGCAAACATGTTCCCGTAATAGGGCATTGCTCCGTAGCGCGAGAGGAGTGTGCGGGCAGGCTTGCGGGCCAGTTCGACATCGTTGGAAATAAACGCCGTAGCAAACAATGTCGGCTCGACCTCCTTCACATCGCGGCCGGCCTTTTGCGCGCCTTCGGCGAGCTCGCCCAAGGCCTCCTTAACCCGCGCGGGCGGGAAGAAATTGAAGATGACGCCGTCGGCGATTTCGCCCGCCAGCCGCACCATTGGGCGCGACACTCCGGCCAGATAGATCGGCTGTTTGCCGGTTACCTTTGGGTTGGTGCGCCCGCCATCGAGCATCCTGCGCAGCGTGGCCACCGTCTCGCGCATTTTCTTCATCGGATCGGCCGGTCCGCCCATGTCGATACCGAGCGCACTGTTGGCCGGGCGATGACCAGTGCCGAGCCCGAGAATAAAGCGGCCGCCGGTGAATTCGTGCAGCGCCGCCACCTCGTTGGCGAGCAGGTTGGGATGGCGCAGGTAGATGTTGGTGATGGCGGTGCCGAGGGTGATGCGGCGGGTATTGAGGCCAAGGCCGAGACAGCAGGCGAGCGAATCGTTGTTGGCCTCAGTCATGAACACGCCGTCGAAACCGGCATCCTCGGCCTGTTTGGTCCACTCGACGATGCTCTGGATGGGGCTGTCCGGCATGATCGAAAAGGCGAGTGCGATCTTGGCCATCTTTTGGTCCTGCCTGTAACTCGAGGCTGCGGGGCATCCCCTTGATAGCGTTGCCGCCGGAAATTGGCAACCGCCGACCAGCGTTAGAGGCGGGGGCTGCGGCGCGATATGCTGCCGTGACGACGATGCCGAAGACGCTTACCGCGAATAGGGAGCTGAAAATGGAATTTCGCCATCTGGAGGTTACGCGACAGACTTTGATTTGCCGGCTGACGCTGAATCGTCCTGACCGCCTGAACGCGTTGAACGTACGGATTGGAGTAGAGTTGCTCCAGGCGTTGGAGGATTGCGATCGAGACCCGGAAGTCCGCGTGGTGGTGCTGACGGGAGCCGGACGTGCGTTTTGCGCGGGTGATGACCTACGCGGAATGGACGAACCCGGAGTGACTCCGCGAAGATATAGCGACCCAATAAAGCAATATGTTCAGGGCGAGGGCCGGTGGCCGCTGATCGTCGCGCGGATGCGGGCGATGTCCAAGCCGGTTATCGCGATGATCAACGGGCACGCGCATGGGGCAGGGTTCAACCTCGCGCTGGGATGCGATTTGCGGGTGATGGCGGCCAGCGCGACGCTTGCAATCCCGTTCTCCAAGCGCGGAATCGCCACCGGCACGAACCTGCTGCAGCAGTTCGTCGGCATCGGCAAGGCGATGGAATGGGCGTTGCTCGCGACGGCTCTGTCGGCGCAGGAGGCGGAGCGTTGGGGACTGGTCAACCGGGTGGCGCCGCTTGAACAACTCGAGGCGGCGACCATGGAACTCGCCCGAGAGCTGGCCGAGGGGCCGACCCTGGTTCTCGGCTATACCAAGTCGGCGATCGTCAACGGCTGGGAGGCGTCACCCGAGACCGCATACCGATTTCAGGGGCAAGCGTTGAATCACGCTCAGCGCACGGAGGATTTTGCCGAGGGCGTGCGGGCCTTCCTGGAGAAACGTCCGCCACGATTCAGCGGCGGTTGAGACGGAGCAAGCCGTCTGTCGTGACGGGCGCGTTACCGCTATTATTCGCATTCCGGGGCAGTAGCCGGCGCATAGCGATGATAGCGATTGTGGATTACAAGGCGGGCAATCTGACCAGCGTCGCACGGGCGCTCGAGCATTTGGGCCACGCCTGCGAAATAACCGACCGGCCGGAGCGGATTCGAGCGGCGGACCGGGTGATACTTCCGGGGGTGGGGGCGGCGGGCGCCACGATGGAGAATCTCAATGCGTTGGGGCTGGCCCAAATGTTGCGGCAGGATGTCGCGCGAGGCGGCAAGCCCTTCCTGGGCATCTGCATCGGGATCCAGGTGCTGCTCGAGCGGAGCGAAGAGGACAGGGCGACCTGCCTCGGGATCATTCGGGGGCATGTCACGCGCTACCCGACTGCGATTGACGGGCGCCCGCTGAAGGTGCCGCAAATCGGCTGGAACCGGGTGCGACAGACGCGGCCGCATCGGGTGTTCGCGGGCGTGCCCGACAACACGCACTTCTACTTCGTCAATTCGTATTACCCGGTGCCGGACGATCCTGGCGTCACGATCGCGACGAGCGATTACGGCGTCACTTTCACCGCGGCGCTCGCGCAGGACAACGTGATCGCCACGCAGTTCCATCTGGAGAAGAGTGGCGCGGCCGGACTCAGGCTGCTCGACAACTTCTGCCGGCTCAAGGTCTGAGATGCTGGCCAAGCGGATTATTCCCT
Source organism: Binataceae bacterium (SeqCode) (assembly GCA_035624865.1). Classification (GTDB taxonomy): domain Bacteria; phylum Desulfobacterota; class Binatia; order Binatales; family Binataceae; genus JASHZA01. The sequence goes on from DASPQS010000071.1 coordinate 3,084, forward strand.
GCCTCGACGTGCGCGCCGGGAAGGTGACAAAAGGGGTGCGATTTCTCGAGAACATCGATGTCGGCGATCCGGTAGCGATGGCGCGGTATTACTACGAGCAGGGCGCCGACGAGCTAGTGTTCTACGACATAACCGCTTCCAACGAACGGCGCGGCATCATGATCGAGGTGGTGCGGGCGGTGGCGCGCGAGATTTTTATCCCGTTCAGCGTTGGCGGCGGGCTGCGCACGGTCGAGGACATGCGCGCGGTCCTCCTGGCGGGGGCGGAGAAAGTGTCGATCGACTCGGGCGCCGTGCGCAATCCGAAGATAATCAGCGAGGGGGCGCGTGCCTTCGGCAGTCAATGTATCGTGCTCTCGATGCAAGTCAGGCGGCACGGACCGGACGCGGATTTCCCGTCGGGATGCGAGGTCGTAATCGATGGCGGGCGGACGCCGACCGGGCGAGACGCTCTGCGATGGGCGCAGGAGGGCGAGCGGCTCGGCGCCGGCGAACTGTGCATCAACTCAATTGATCGGGACGGCACCAAGCTCGGCTATGATCTCGAAATCACACGGCTCGTCAGCCAATCGGTGTCGATTCCCGTAATCGCATCCGGTGGTGCAGGCGAACCGCGGCATCTGCTGGAAGTCTTCACCGCGGGCAGCGCCGACGCCGCGATTGTCGCCTCGATCGTGCATTACGGCGAACATCCGATTCCCGCCCTAAAGCGTTATCTCAAGGAAAACGGGGTCGAGGTGCGCGAGGCGGCAGCATAGCCGAGAGGGCAAGCGGACGGCCGAAGGGCCCCGCCGGAAAGGAGCGCCAATTGAAAATCGCTCTGGTAGTTTCGGACTTTAACTTCGATGTGACCTCCCTGATGCAGGAACGGGCGCGCCGCCATGCGGAATTTCTCGGCGCCGAAGTCAGCCACGTGGTCCACGTGCCCGGCGTGTTCGACATGACGCTGGCGGTGAAGAAACTGATCAAGCGCAAAGACGTCGATGCGGTGGTGATGATCGGCGCCGTGATCAAGGGTGACACCAAGCACGACGAACTAATCGCGGGCGCTGCGGCCAAGGCGGCGATCGATCTGGCGGTGCAGTTCGACAAGCCGGTTGCGCTCGGAATCACCGGTCCGGGGATGGACCGGCTGCAGGCTCTGGACCGTATCGACAACGCCAAGAACGCGGTCGAGTCGGCGGTGCGCATGATCAAGACGCTCAAGGAGATAGGCGAATAGTCCCTGGTCCTGACGCATGCCTCGCGGATCGGGCCGGACGCGCTGCCTGCTGAAGAGCGCCCGCACTCGTCGCCGATCGAGAACCCACAGCTTGTGCAAAGATCGAAGCGGCGCGCGTTGAGGATGCGCGATCGAGTTTCTATACTGCATTTCGTGGCGGTGACGACGGGTGAGGTTGAAGTGCCTCGGGTGCAGACGTTCTCGACAAGAGCTGCAGCCCGCATCCTTGCGGTTTCTCCTGATAGAATCCGGTACTGGGTGAAGCGGCGGCTGGTCAAGCCTGCGTGGCAGCGCGGGCGGCGCTATCGGTTTGGCTTCAACGATCTGATCGTGATGCGGATGGCGAAGGAGCTGCTGCCGAGCGGGCGCCATCTCGAACCATTTCGGCGCTGCTTCGCGAGGGTCCGCGGGTTTTTCAATCCGGAGCGGCCGGTGACCTCATTCCGCCTCCACAACGACGACGGCCGCATCCTCGTGCGCGACGGCGAGTGCGTGTTTGAGGCGGAGAGTGGGCAGCTAATCCTCCGTTTCGAGGCGGCGCCGCCGGCCGGCGAGATCGAGGATCGCTTCGGACCGGCGCGCGTACGCGAACGCTTCGAAGAAGCCAAACGTCTGGCCGAGTCCGATCCGTGGCACGCACTGATGCTCTACAGCGATCTGCTCGGCCGCGAACCGCGCAACTTCGAATTGCACATGCGGATGGCGGCATTGCTCGAACGCGAAGGCGACCTCACCGGCGCGCTGCGCCACCTGATCGGTGCGGCGGTGGTCGCCCCGGCCAACGCGGAGGTCCATTTGAAACTGGGACTGCTCTACCGCCGGCGCGAAGAGCACGAGAATGCGATCCAGAGTTTCCTGCGCGCTGCGGAATGCGATCCGCTGGCGCTTGAAGCGCATCGCAACCTTGCCGAGTTGTATGAGCGGCTCGGCCGCAAACGCGACGCCCTGCGACATCTAAGCACTGTCCATCGCCTAAGCCGCGACAACAATTAGCCGGCCTTTTTTGAGCGCCCGCCCGTTCTGTGCCCCAAACGGGATTTACCGTTGAATCGGGGCGAGGACCGGCGATAAGCTTGACTGGATGGAGCAGCGGGCGCTCAAGCAAATCGATGTCCTGCGCCATGAACTAAAGGCGCTGCGCTACATTCTTGACAACTACCATGCGGGCCGGATTGAGCCGCTGGCAGTACCGCCGTGCGAAGACTTCCAATCCGAGGAGGGCCGGCGCATATGGCACGTCATAGTCGAAGCCCCGAGCCGGGCGGCGGCCGAAGAGCAGCTGCGTGAACTGGAACTCGACGGTGTAGATGTAGAATCCTTTCTGCGGTTGAGCGGCGAGCAGTATTACACCTATCCCGCGCTGGTTCGGGAGCGCGCCGCGGGGATTCGCGCGGGACGGCTCAAGGTCGAACCGGCGTGAGCGCGCTCGAGTGTCGCGAACTGCATTTTCTGCTCGATAGCGCCGGGGCGATTATTGCCTTTCAGGAAAAGGACCAATCGTGGGCGGGCGCGCTTGCATTCTCGAGCGAAGAAAATGCACGCCGGTTTGCCCAACAGAGCCGACTCGAGGTCGCCGAAATCGCGGCGGTTGCGTTGGACGATCGCGCCAGCATCGCGGCGCTGGTCGCCGCAATGAAACGGCGGCCGATTCGTTATGTCCTTCTGGACCTCGACTATCAGAGTGGAAAGTGCCGGCAGATTGATTTCGAAGGGGAAGGTTTTGGCGCGGTCAAAGAGCGGCAGTTCGACGCCGAGCATCGCCATGCCTGACGTTCGGGCGGGTACCCGCACCGTCGCGCATCCTTACGTGGCGTGGCGCGCCCCGCAGCAGACTCGTATCGGTCGTCGCAGTGGGTCTTGGCATTGAGGAGATCGAACGCGCCCGTCGGCGGCTTCACGGGATCGTCAAACCGACGCCGATGCTGCGTAGCGCCACGCTCGAGCGGATGATCGGGGCGGAAGTATTTCTCAAACCCGAGAATCTCCAAAAGACCGGCTCGTTCAAGATTCGCGGTGCGTACAACCGCGTCGCCGCGCTGACGCCGGAAGAAGCAAGCCGCGGCGTTATCGCGGCCTCCGCTGGAAATCACGGACAGGCACTCGCGTTTGCCGCAACGCGTGCGGGAGTCAAGGCGACGATCGTGATGCCGCGAACGGCGGCGATCGCGAAGGTCGATGCCACCTTCGGTTATGGGCAGGAGGTTGTGATAGAGGGCGCCGATTATCAAGAGGCACGGCGCGCGGCTGAGCGGATTTGCGAACGCACCGGCGCCATCTTCGTCGATGCTTACGACGATCCGCTGGTGATCGCGGGACAGGGAACGATCGGGCTCGAAATCGCGGATGAAGTCACACCTGATGTGGTCATGGTGCCCGTTGGCGGCGGTGGACTGCTTGCGGGAATCGCCGTTGCGATCGCGGCGCGGGCGCCTGGCGCCGAGATAATCGGGGTTGAAGCCGCAGGTTCTCCCCAGCTCAGCGCGAGCCTCGCGGCGGGCGCTCCCGCTTCGGTAAGCCGTCCCGTTGATACCATCGCTGACGGCCTCGCCACTGGCAGGATTGGCAGACTGCCGTTCGAACTGATCCGCGAACGCGTGCGCCGCGTCGTTACCGTCGACGACTTCGAAATTGGCGAGGCAGTGCTGCTTATGCTCGAGCGGATGAAGCTGCTGGCTGAGGGCGCGGGCGCTGCTGCGCTGGCGGGCGCGCTCAAAATCAAGCCGGAGCTGCGCGGTCGGCGGGCTGTGATCGTGGTGAGCGGAGGCAATATCGATATCAACCTGCTGGACCGGATTATCGGTCACGGCCTGGCCAAGGCGGGCCGGCTCATGCGGATCACGATCGATCTGCGCGACCGCCCGGGAGAACTTCAAAAGCTGCTCGCACTCGTCGGCGAGACAGGCGCGAACGTCCGCGCCATCAGCCACGATCGCACCCGGCGGGATATCCCGATCGGCAATGCCCGGGTGATGCTGGAGTTGGAGACGCGCAGCACCGAGCATGTCGCGGAGATTCGCCGGCGCCTTGCCGATCGTGGTTACGCCTGCGGCACGGACTGAGCTTGATTGCGCCCAAGGCCCGGCGGGAGAGCGATCCGAATCAGGTGAACATCGCGGCAATTCCCCTGGGCCTGACCATCTTGCCCGCTGGGCGCATCGCACGCGCGATCTCATCGAGCAACTTGTGGAACTCTTCGAGATCGCGCTGCTGCTTGCGCTCGAAAGCCGCTTCGTCGCCGCCGGTGCGGGCGAATTCTTCGCGGTCGCACCGGCGCTTCGCATAGAAATTTTCAAAAACCTCGTGCACCGTTCGGTGCATTGTCACCTTCGGCACAAACGATCCGTGGCAATGCGGACAATGGAATACGACCCCGGCCTGGAAGTGCCGGTAAGGGACTTTGAAGTTCTTGCCGCAATCCTTGCAGATAAGCGGAACCTCCCAGCCCATCGGGTCGAATTCGTCAACAGGTTTGGGCGGGGCTGCGGCAGATGCTGGAGTCGGCACCGTCTCGGGCTTCGAGGCCTCAGCGGAAACAGGTTTGGCTTCGTCGGGCGTCATTCTGGTGAGTCTCGCGCAGGCGCTGTCGGTGCGGAATCTAACAAGCGCGCGGGCGGCCGGCAATCGCACGCTCGTTGACGTGGATTACATGCGCGGCTTAAGGTTCGACAGCAATCCAGCCTGAGGAGGAATCGAGCCGTGGCCAGCACCGAACTCGAGAAGCGAATCGCTCGACTCGAAGATATAGAGGCGATCAAACAGCTCAAGGCGCTCTACTGCGATATCTGCGACGACAATCACAACCCTGACCGTATCACGAAAATCTTCGCCGCTGACGGCATCTGGGAGGGCGGCGATTTCGGCAAGGCCGAGGGGCATGAGGCGATTCGCAAGCTGTTCGAGGGCTTTCAGAAACTCATCAGCTTCTCGCAGCACAACGTCTTCAATCCCCGCATCGAGGTTGATGGGGACCGTGCGAAGGGCGTGTGGTATCTGCTCGGGCCGTTCACCTTTCGCAAGGACAACGGGGCGCGCTGGATCGCCTGCCGCTACGAGGATGACTACGTCAAGGTGAACGGCCAATGGAAGTACCAGCATCTCCGCGCGATCGTCCGGGTAGCCGCCCCGTACGAAACCGGCTGGGCCTCGAAAGCCTAGGGCGTCGTGCGGGCAGATGCGGCTTTTGAAGGGATTCGCGATTTGACTATGCTGGAGCGAGGTCAGGCGTCCGCGCGCCAGGATGGAAGAGATGGATCTGAATTTCACACCCGAGGAAGAAGAGTTCCGCCGCAAGGTTCGCGGCTGGCTCAACGAGAGTGTTCCCACGAGCGGGCTTAGGGGTCTGGATAACAATCTAGACCGCGACCGCAGCACGCTGGAGAAGATGAAGGAGTGGCAGCGGCGCGTGCACGACGCCGGATACCTTGCGCTCTCGTGGCCGCGCGAATACGGCGGGCAGGCGATGGATCCTGTGCGCCAGTCGATCGTCAACGAAGAGATGGTGCGAGCGCGGGCGCCCGGCCTGATCGGTGCGATGGGTATCGGGATGGTCGGGGCGACGCTCATCACCTGGGGCAACGACGAGCAGAAGGCGCGCTATCTGCCCAAAATTCTGCGCGCTGACGAAATCTGGTGCCAGGGCTATTCCGAGCCCGGTGCAGGTTCCGACCTTGCCTCGCTGCGCACGCGCGCGGAAATCGTCGGCGACGAGTTCGTGGTCAACGGGCAGAAGGTCTGGACCTCGGGAGCGCACTACGCGGATATGATGTTCTGCCTGGTCCGCACCGATCCCGACGCGCCCAAGCATCGGGGCATTTCCTACGTCTTGATCGACATGCACAGCCCTGGGATCACCGTGAGGCCGCTGGTCCAAATGACGGGTGCGCGCGGCTTCAACGAAGTCTTCTTCGACAATGTTCGCGTCCCCCGCACCAACCTGGTGGGCAAGCTGAACGAAGGCTGGATGGTCGCCAATGCGACGCTCTTTCACGAGCGCAACATGCTGGGCTCGACCACGACCACCCAGATGCTGTTCAACCGGCTGAAGTCGCTTGCCGCTTCGGTGGTGCGCAACGGCAAACCGCTAAGCAAAGATCCGGTCTTCCGCCAGCGCCTGGCCGATCTCGAAATTCGAGTCGAGGCGATGAAGTACAACATGCTGCGGCAGCTCAGCGACTCGACGCACGGACGCAGTCCGGGAATCGAGGCGATGGTGAACAAGCTCGTTGGCACCGAACTTAACCACGACCTGTCGACTGCGGCGATGGAAGTGATGGCCGACTATTCGATGCTCGCGCGCGGCGAGGCGTATGCTTTGGATCGCGGCTTTTGGCCGTACGAATGGATGTTCTCGCTCGGGCTGGTAATCGGGGGCGGGACCTCGCATATCCAGAAGAACATCATCGCGGAACGCGGGCTCAAGATGCCGAAATCGCGCTAGCGCCGGCATGCTCGAGCGGGCCAGCGGATTGTGTGCTCGAAATGGAATTCGGATTAAGCGAAGAACAGCGGCAACTCAAGGAGAGTGCGCGCACTTTTCTGGCGGGGGAAAGCCCGGTCGCACGAGTGCGTGAGATGATGGCCGACGATGCGGGCATGCCGCGCGACCTTTACGCGGCGATTGCGAATCTTGGCTGGTGCGGGTTGCTGGTACCGGAGAAGTTCGGCGGCGCCGGCCTCGGTATGCTCGACATGAGCGTCGTGCTCGAGGAATGTGGCTATGCCGCGCTGCCCGGACCTTTTCTGTTCTCGTCGGTGATCGCCGCGTGCGCGCTTGCTCACGGCGGTTCCGAGGCGATTAATGATCGCTGGCTGGCTCGGCTCGCCGAGGGCCGTGCGGTCGGCACGGTCGCGATGGTTGAGGCGAACGACAGTCTCGCACTCAGCGATTTGTCGGCCAGCGCGCGCGAAAGCGGTGGCGCATGGCTGCTCAACGGAACCAAGATGTTCGTTCCGTACGCGCACGCCGCAGACTTCATCGTAGTCGCCGCGCGTACGGGTCCGCATCCGAACGATCTTGGCCTGTTCGTTGTCGAGCCCAAGGCACCGGGCGTCAAAATTCGGCGTCTAAAGAACCTCGATCTGACACGCCGCGTCTGCGCGCTGGAACTCGACGCAGTGGTGATTCCTTCTGAATGCCGCCTGGGTGGCGGTGCCGGCCTTTTCAATCGTTTGATCGACGTTGGCGCGGTTGCGCTCGCCGCGGACTCGCTCGGTGGGACTGAGCGTGTCCTCGAGATGGCGGTCGAATATTCCAAGGTGCGCGAGCAGTTCGGCAAGCCGATCGCCTCATTTCAGGCGCTTAAGCATGCTGCGGCTGAAATTGTCGCCGATCTGGAACCCGCGCGTGCACTACTGTGGTACACCGCTTATGCGCTCGACGCACTTCCCGAACAGGCTGCGCGGGCGGCGGCGATGGCAAAGGCGCGTCTTGGCGAAGTCTACATGCGCAGCGCCGACCGAGCGGTCCTGATGCACGGCGGAATCGGCTTTACCTGGGAGCACGACATTCACTTGTGGTTCAAGCGAGCCCGTTTCAACGAGTCGTATTTCGGTTCCCCCGCGTTTCATCGCGAGCGTTTGGCGGTGTTCAGCGGATATTAGGCCAGCACGAAGACATGCGCCGGAAACGGGATTCAATGCCGTGAAATTCGACATATTTTATCAACTGCCAGCCGCTCGGTGGCAGAACACTCATCATCGCTACCGCGAACTGATCGACGAATCGATTGAGGCCGACCGCCTGGGTTACGATACGGTCTGGCTCGCCGAGATCCATTTCATGCCCAGATTCTGTGTTCTGTCGACTCCGCTAATGTTGCTGGCGGCGATCGCCGAGCGCACCACGCGGATCAGGCTCGGCCAGGCGGTTAATCTGCTGCCGCTGCATCATCCCTCGCGGCTGGCCGAGGAGGCGGCGACGCTCGACGTTATTTCCAACGGACGGCTGGCTTTTGGCGCCGGGCGCGGCGGTTTCCCGATCAACTATCACGGCTTCGGCGTCGACATTCATCAGAGCCGCGCGATGTTCGAGGAGACGCTTCAATTCGTCAAGGCTGCGTGGACCACCGAGAAGATGACTTTCCACGGCCGTTTCTTCAACGTCGATGAGCTGGAAGTCACGCCCAAGCCGCTGCAGCAGCCGTACCCGGCGATCCGAATCGCAGCCAACACTCCCGACACCTTCGGGTTCGCCGGTGCTCACGGATACCGGATTTTTGCGGGCGGCCCAGTCAACCCGATCAACGTTATCGGGGAGCGGCTGACGCTTTACAAGAACGCTATGGCCGAGAGCGGCGCTCCGCTGCCCGAAGATTGGTTCGCATCGCTAATGCTGGTCTTTGCTGGGCCTAGTCGCGCTTCAGTGCGTGCCACGATTGAACCGAGCCTGGCCAATTATTTCTCGACCGTGGCCGAGACAGTTCGGCCTGAGACGTTCGGATCCTCGCCCGCCGAGTTCGAGAAAGTGCGGACCCGTCTGCGCGAGATGAAATACGAGACCGTCGACTCGCTGATGGGAGTCTTTGGCGAGCCCGAGTACTGCATTGACCGCATCGCCGAATTGAAGGAGCGCTTTGGCTTCACCCGGATGGTGTGTTGGTTCGAAACCGGCGGTCTGAGCGGGCACCAGAAAGTGCTTGATTCGATGCGGCTATTCGCTGATCGCGTGATGCCGCGCTTCGCTTGAATCGCCGGGTATCGGTGATCGGCGAGGGCTAAAACGCGCTCAAAAACCCGGTTTGCTTGCAGGGTGAAACGTGTATACTTCCTGTATTAAGGGGGCCGGGCTCCATGGATGATACGACTAGTGACGATAATGATCGTTTTTTGCCGGAATTCGGCGTCAGAGTCTTTCTGGTCGAAGATAACGCAGAACACGCCTTCATCGCCGTAACCGTTATCCGCCAATTGCTCGGCGAGGCCAGCGAGGTGATTGTCGCGGAGAATGCGGAAGAAGCTGTAGGGCTCATCGGACAATTCACCGATTCGGACCGGCCCGACCTGATGCTGGTCGACCTGCGGTTACCCGAGAACGGCGGGTTCGCCGTGCTTTCGGCGGCTCGGGCGCACGATCCATGCGCCCACGTACCGACCTTCGTTATCACAAGTTCGCTTTACGATCAGGATATCGCGAAGAGCTACGAGCTTGGCGCCTCGGCAGTGTTGTGCAAGCCACTGTCGCGGGCGACCCTGCGCGAGGAATTGATCCGGATTGGCAAGCTGGCACCCACCAGCGCGGCGACGCGTACGCAGAGCACCCACTAGCACGAACTGCTTCCGAACCGCGGCGCGCGATATCAAAGCATCGGCCATCGGTGGTTCCACGGACGCGCCTGCTCGTACGCATGGCTGGCCTGTAACACCAGGTCGTCGCGATAACGCTCCGCAACAATCTGCAGCCCGCAAGGCAGCCCGCTGTCAGTCATTCCGGCGCGCACCGAGGCTGCGGGATGGCCGCTGAAGTTGAACGGATAAGTGAACACCAGCACCTCCATCAGGTCCTCGAGCGGCTGTCCGTCGATTTCCTTCGGCGGTGGTCCTGAAGCGTTGAAGGCCTCGCTCGGCAAGGTTGGTGTCAGGAGCAGATCGAAGCGCTCAAAAATTCCTCGCAGCCATTCATTGAATTGAGTGCGCACACGGTAGGCCTCGCCGTACTCTCGCCACGTGACCTTCGCGGCGCTCTCGACACTGGCCAGGAATGCCCGTCCATACTCTTGGCGATGGCCTTCCAGATAACCTCCCAGATCGGCCAGCGTCTGGCCCGATCCGATGGTGCGCCATGCGTAACGAGTTTCGATCACTGGTTCATCCAGAATGGTCAGGTCATGACCCAGATTTCTGAAAGTCTGAGCCGCCGCCGCGGCTTCGCGGCGCACGTCCGCCTGGACCGGGTGGCCGAAGTCGGGATGGAATGCGATGCGCAGCTTCTTCGGTATCCGCTCCAGCACGGCGCGGTAGGAGATGCCAGGATGGGGCAAGGAACTCGCGTCGGAAGGGTGGTAACCCATCACCGCGTCCATGTACATCGCAGCGTCTCGCACAGTGCGCGAAATCGGGCCGACCACGGAGAAATCCACCCACTGCGTCATACCCAGACGCGGCCGCACGGGGATGCGCCCCTGCGTCGGCTTGAGCCCAAAGGAGCCGGTGTAGCAAGCGGGAATCCGGATCGAACCTCCCCAGTCCGAGGCCGTGGCAAGCGGGACCATCCCCGACGCTATCGCCGCCGAACTGCCGCCCGA
>DASPQS010000072.1:0-4024 GCA_035624865.1 Binataceae bacterium (SeqCode)
CTCGCCCAAAGGCTCGCGCATGAGCGCGCTCACACGATTGCTCTGGTTCTCCAGCATCACCGGCAAGGCGGATCCCTGCCTGGCGATCGCATCCGTTTGACATGGAAAGGCAGCGGGTAACAGATCCTTTCCCAGGGACAAGGGGCGGATTGCCGCCCTTTACGCTTGCGTCAGGTCGGGCGCAGGCTCGGGAGTGTGCGCACGTAACACCCAGTAGCAGGGCAGCGCGGCGAGCGAGAGAATCGCGGAGAATTGCCAGGCCGTTGCGATGCCGCGGGCGTCGGCGATGGTCCCGTTGACCAGCAAGCCGACCGACCCGCCCGCCGTAGCAAAGGTGCTGTTGAACGAGAGCAGGGTCGCGCGCTCGTCCCCGCGTATCTGCTCGTTGAGCCAGCCCTGCATCAGCGGCTGCATCGCGCCGTTACAGACGTTCATAGCAGTCAGCACGATCAGCACGAGGTAGGCGCGGTTACCCGCCGCGCCCGCCCCGAACAGCATCGCAGCGGCCGCGATGATGAGCAGGCCCAGGCGCGTGCCCCGCGATCCTTCGTCCATCCGCAGATGCATGATCGCTTCGGCGCCGAGCATCCGGGCGACCGTGAACAGGCTGAAGACCCATCCGACGATCCAGATGCGCGAATGGAAGCTGTCGTGGACGTACTGCGGCCATTGCAGCCAGTACGGGGCCCACGCCGCGAAGAAGATCGCATTGGCGAGGCTCAACAGAACTAAGGACCGGCTCGCGATGCCCTGGCGCAAGCCGTCGCTGACGCGCCTGGAGACCAATGCGGATATCCGGTTCATCTCGATGCGAGTTCCGTGCCGGTCGGGCTCGTCCATCAGGCGCGCACTCATCAGCGCGCTGCCGATATAGCCGGCAGTGCCGAGCAGCCAGGGCCACGCGATATTCAGGTCGGCGACATAGGCGCCGATCACCGCCGATGCCATGAAGCCCAGATTGGTAAGCTGCGAGATCCGGGAAAAGAGCCGGTCTTTGAGCCCGGCGAAGCCCGCATTGTCGAGCGAATCGACGCCCCAGGCGTCGATTGCGCCGTTGCAGAAGGTCGTGCCGACGCCGTCGATCGACTCGCCAAGGAGGAAGAGCAGATAGTGATGGGCGAAGAAGTAAAGGAGAAAGGCGCTTGCTCGCAGTGTGCATCCGAGAATGAAGGAGCGGCGGCGCCCGAGCGCATCCGCGAAGGCGCCGGTCGGCACGTCGGTCAGGAAGGTGACGACGAAGTAAGTCGCCAGCACACTGTTCATCTCGAACTGATTAAGTCCGCGCGATCGCAGGAACAGTGGATAGACGCCGAAGAGGAAGCCGTTGGCGAACGAATAGCCAAGCCACACCGTGTAGTAGCGGCGGATGATACCGCGAATCGCGGGGCTCACGAATTGCGGGGTTGAAGCTGCGGCTGACATGGTTGGCGATCTGTTCTCTACGTGCCCTGCATCCTTTAGACTTTTGGCCGAAGCCTGGCTATCTGCGGAGAAACTTTGGCCATCAGCGAATCATCGCGCGAATTCCGGGACAGTGCCCCCGAGCCTGGTCTGCTGACCCGCGCCTACCGTTTCTGGAGCGTGGTGTGGCTCGCGGCGAAAATCTACCTCGGATACAAGACGGTACAGCTTTGGTCGCGCTACGTCAGCAGCACACGCAAGGAAGTGCGCTATCGGCGGCAGGACCTGCGGGCAGCGCGCGCCCTCTACCGAGCCTCGGTCCGGCTCGAGGGGCTGCTGATCAAGGCAGGCCAGTTTATCGCAACGCGCGCGGATATTCTGCCCGATGAATGGGTGACGACGCTGGGCGGCCTGCACGATCGTGTCCCACCGCATCCGTTCGCCGAGATACGGGCTCAAGTCGAGCGCGAACTCGGCCGTCCGATCGAAGCGTCGTTTGCCGAATTCGAGCCGGTTCCGCTGGCGGCCGCATCGCTCGCGCAGGTCCACGTGGCGCGCACGGTGGACGGACGCCGATGCGCGGTCAAGGTGCAGTATCCGGGAATCGAGGGGATTGTGCGCGCCGACCTGCGCAATCTGATGTTTACCTTGCGCGTGCTGGCGCGGATCGAGCCGGACTTCGACTTCCGGATTATCGCGCGCGAGCTGTTGAAGTATATCCCGATGGAGCTCGATTTCCTCAACGAGGCGCGCAACTGCGAGACGATCGCGCGCAATTTCGCCGGGCGCGAGGACGTGGTGACACCCAGGGTCTATCGCGAGTTGACGACACAGCGCGTGTTGACGATGGAGCTGCTCGAGGGAATCAAGGTGACCGACCTCGCGGCGATGGCGGAGGCGGGAATCGACAAGCACGCGGTGGCGCAGAAGCTGATCGAGATTTTCACGGAGATGATCCTGCGCGACGGTTTTTTCCACGCCGACCCGCATCCGGGGAACATCCTGGTGCAGCCGGGACCGCGTATCGTGCTGCTCGACTTCGGGCTGGCCAAGGATTTTCCGCGGGCGTTTCGAGACGCGATGGTGCGGCTGACGTTCGCAATCCTGACCTCGGACCGCAGCGCGATCGTGCGGGCGTTCCACGACCTCGGCTTCCGCACACGCGACGGTTCGCCCGAGACGCTGCTGATGCTGGCGAACCTGTTTCTGGGCAATTCGGTGCGGCGCAACCGCGCCTATGCCGATCGCGAGCTGGTCGAGGAATTCTCGGAGGAGCTGCCGCGAACGTTGCGGGCGAATCCGATCGTCGAGGTGCCGGCCGACGTGTTGCTGGTCAATCGTGTGATGGGGCTGCTGAGCGGGCTCGGTAAGACGCTGGACTCGCGAGTTAACCTGTTCGCCACGCTGATGCCATACGCGCAGAGCCTGATGGCGGCGCAAGAGTTCGCGGCGGCCGAATAAGATAGGCGCCGGGCCCGCGCTGTTCACATATTCTGGAGTGCGGGCTGGCATGAATCATCGCGCTGACATAGTTTGCGACTGGTGCCTGATACCAGCGAAATCGAACGGGTAGCGCTGCGCGCGGCGCGCGCGGCCGGCCGTGTCCATCTGAAGCGACTCAACCGGATCAGCATCGCGAGCAAGAGCAATACGATCGATCTGGTCACCGAAGCCGACCGGGAGTCGGAGGCGGCGGTGATCGAAGTGCTGAAGCGCGCGTTTCCGGCGCACGCGGTTTTGGCCGAGGAGAGCGGCGCCAGTGCTAATGCAAGCGAGCATCGGTGGATCATCGATCCGATCGACGGCACCACCAATTTCGCGCACGGCTATCCGCAGTTCTGCGTGTCGATCGCGTACGAGAAGCGGGGACGGCTGCGGAGCGCGGTGATTTTCGACGCCTTCAAAAAGGAACTGTTCGTGGCGCATCGCGGCAAGGGCGCGCGGCTTAACGGGAAACCGATCCGGGTGAGCCGCACGCCGGCGCTCGCAAGCGCGTTGCTCGCCACGGGGTTTCCCTACGATCGCCGCGAGCGGCGCCGCTTTTACCTGGCCTTTTGGGAGGCGTTCATGCTGCGGACGCACGGGGTGCGGCGCACCGGATCGGCGGCGCTCGACCTCGCGTGGGTCGCATGCGGACGGGTCGACGCCTTCTGGGAGTTCGGGCTTAAGCCGTGGGACGTGGCCGCCGGCTCGCTGCTGGTGGAGGAGGCGGGCGGCGAGGTCAGCAACATGGACGGCTCGCCGCTAGACCTCGCGGGCGCGCAGATCCTGGCGAGCAATCGCCGGTTGCATCGGCAGATGATCGACACAATCGCAGCCGCGCGTCCCGAGGCCGAACGCCGCCACACCGAGATGTTGCGCGAGGACGCGGCGCTTCAGCAGGCGAACAGCCACGGTTGACATGCCGGGGTCGAACGCCCTGCCCTGCGCAATCACACCCCTGCTTGTTCTGGCACCGATGCTGGTATATTGAGACCGTCTGCCTTAGGCGTGCCCCGGTAGTGAAAAGGACATCACGGAGGTCTCCGGAACCTCAAGTCCGGGTTCGACTCCCGGCCGGGGCACCAAAACTCGGCAAAAAGCAATCTGAATAACCGCCTTCCGCCGGTCGTCGAATCGGCAG
>DASPQS010000073.1:0-2866 GCA_035624865.1 Binataceae bacterium (SeqCode)
CAATCGCCCTGCTGAAGCACCTGCAAGGCACGCTCATAGTGCGCCGTTGCGCGCTGCAGGTCAGGCGTCACGTTGCCAGGCGCCGCACTTGCCGGCGCCGTGACAACCTCGACAGCCGGTTGTGGTGGGCCTTTTGCGACGACTGGTGGACGGCTCTTGCCGTTCGTGAACAGTGCCGCGAGCGTCGACTCGAGGTTGTCACCCATCACGGTGCGCTCGCCATAGGCCGCCAGCACACGCTGGAGTTCAGGCAATTGGCCATTTTGCGCGCGGATATACAGCGGCTCGACGTAGAGCAGCGAATCCTCGAGCGGTATGACGAGCAGATTGCCGAGGATTACCTTTGAGCCCAGCTGGTTCCAGAGTGAGAGCTCGCGCGAGATGTCGGGGTTCTGGTTGATGCGCGCCTGGATCTGATACGGCCCGTAAAACAGCTTATTCTTGGAGAAAGCGAACTCGAACAGATGACCGTAGTCTGCACCGTCGCAGCGTGCCGCCAGCCATGAGATCATGTTGTCGCGCCCCTGCGGCACCATTGGTAGCATCAGGATATACTCAGCGTTGATCTCGCCCGGCAGCCGCATGATCACGTAGTAGGGCTGCATCTGCGTGGTCTCGTCGGCGTAGTTCTCGCGCGGGAAGTTCCAGAGGTCCTCGCGGTTGTAGAACACCGCCGGGTCGGTCATGTGGTAGTTGCGGTAGATATCGGCCTGGATGAGGAAGAAGTCTTCTGGGTAGCGGATGTGAGCGAGCAGTTCCTGCGGCATCTCGCTTATCGGTTTGAACATCCCGGGATAGACCCGCTCCCACGTGCGGATCACTGGATCTTCAGGATCGGCGATATAGAAATCAGTCTCGCCGGTATATGCATCAACCACCACTTTGACGGAATTACGGATGTAGTTTATCTGGTTACCGTTCTTCTGCGAGTAGGGATAGTGGTCGCTCACCGTATAGCAGTCGACGATCCAGTAGAGCCCGCCGTCGAGAACGACCATATAGGGGTCGCGGTCCTGGTTGAGAAACGGTGCGACCGTTGCAATACGCTCGTTGATGTTGCGCCGCAGCAGGATGCGGCTGCCCGGCACGATGTTCTTGGTGACAAGCAGGTTGATGTCGCGGTAATAGAAACTGAAGAGCAGGCGGCGCCAGAATCCGCTGACGGGTACGCCACTGTTGCCTTTGTAGAAGTCGAAGACATTGCCGTTGCCGCGCGCGTAGTCGAATTCGGGTGTGAGTGCTTTGACGACTGCGTAGACGTCCGGCTCCTGGCCGAAGTAGATGCCCGGCTGGGTGATTTTGACGTCGACCGAGGATTGAGGCGGGATGTTCTTGATATACAGGACCGGCATGCCTTCGCGGTCTTTGGTGTGGACCGGGCTCATCACGATCCCATAGCCGTGCGTGAACTTGAGGTGTCGGTTGACCCAGGTCTGGGCGTTGGGTGCCAGCAGGTCGACGTTGAGTTCGCGCGGCGAGAGCATCACCTGGGTTTCGCTGTTGTCGATCCAGTAGCGGTCGATATCGACGTCCCTGAAGTCGTAGTAGAGCCTGATTTCCTGCAACTGACGATACGTGGCGATGAGCGGGCGCGGATCCCACAGCCGGATATTCTTGATCGTAGTGGAATCCTGTTCGAGCGAGGCCGGCGTCAGCTCGCCTACGCCCTCGAACGGTTTGACGTCGACAGTATCGAGTCGGTAGGCGCGCCGCGTCAGCTCGATGTTGCGCGCGAGGTAAGATTGTTCGACGCGTAACTCGTCGGGCTTGACCCACAGCCGTTCAATCGCGGGTTGAAGCAGATTCAGAATGATCGACGGGCCGAAGACGATGATGGCGGCGGCGACCGGAACTCGGAGCCCGGGTTCGCGCAGATTGGCAAAGCAAATCGCGGCGGCGATGACCGCAAACGCAACCAGCAGCCACAGCCCGGGTTTCCACAGGATGTGGTCTACGTAACGCAAGCCGAAGACCACACCGTTCGTATGCAACGTAAGCGCGTAACGGGCAAGCCAGTAGCTCGCAGCGCGCTGGACGAAGAATACGCCAAAGAGGACGGAGAGATGGGCGGCACAGGTGGGCGTGACTTGCGGCGGCGATTTCCGAAAATCAAGGGAACCGCGCGCCCAATAGACCGCCGCGGTCAACCCCGCTGTCAGCACGAGAATCATCAGGAAAAGGCCGCGCAGTTCTTCCAGGAACGGCAGCGCGAAAATGTAGAAGCCGATGTCGAGTCCGAAGGCCGGCTCTTTCAGTCCAAACGGCACGCCGTACAGCGCTTTCAAGTAGACGTCCCAGCTAGAGGCTTCGCCCTGCGCCACAAACAGCGCAAGAATAGCGGCGCCACCCAGCACCAGTAATCTCCACGGCACACGGTCGCCGAGCGTGCGAACCAGCTCGGGGAGGTGTACCTCGATCTCATCGGACCGGCTCACGATGTGGAGCCTTTCGCGTTCGCGGCTGAATCGGAGCGCGATCATCGCGCTGATCCAGATCGCGAAGAAGGCGACCGCCCAAACGATCGCAAAGATCGTGACTTGGGCACCGAGCGTGATGATGAAGACCTGGCGGTAGCCCAGCGTGCTGAACCAAAGCAGGTCGACCAACAGGCTGTCGGCGATGCCTAGGACAACGAGGGCGACGATTATGCCCGCCGCGAGGGTCAGCAGAAGGATTCGTGGGCGCATCGGATTAACTGTTGAGACCGCCGCCCGCGATCCCGGTGATATTTTCGCGGGTTGGGCACAACCAGACAAAGAGTTGGCGGAAGAAGTAGCCAAAATGAACAGGAAGACCGTCACCGAGATAGCCACCGAAGCGTGCGGCCGCCTCGGCTCCCGCCCGCTGGTCCTCAGCCGCTATCTCC
>DASPQS010000074.1:0-3354 GCA_035624865.1 Binataceae bacterium (SeqCode)
CGGACGGTTGGAGTTTCGAGGACAGCGGTCAAAGCTGTTGCGTCCTTGGATACATTTCCCGCTATCCTCGTCTAACCGCCCCGATACCATGTATCAAGCGGCTATTTCGGACCCCCGCGCCGTAACGCGATGATTTGGAAGACCGTTCCTCTATCTCGTCACTCGCGGATCGGGTCCCGGATCCTTGCCGCTGGCCGCGAGCGCCAATCGTCCAAGATAATGCTTCCATCCCTCCGTATGGCCCGGCACCGCCTCAGGCGGCAGACCGCTATGGGTGAAGCGAAGCAGGGTGTGTCCGTTCTGCGGCGTGAGGTCGATCTCGATCAGCGAAGATCCCGGCGGGACATTTTCTCTGTTCCCGTCCCAGCCAAATGTGTATGTCAACCGCGAAACCGGTACGACCTCCTTGAACTCCCCGCGCGCCGTACGCCCTTGATGCACGTCAAGGAGCATAAGTCCGCCCGGTTGCGGATCCAGATTGGCCGACACTCCCATCCAGCGAATCAGCCGCTCCGGGTCGGTGAAAAACGCGAATACCGTGGCGTTGTCCGCTTCTATCACCATCTCGCGCCGAATCGAATTTGCTTGGTCCATCTGATGTTCCTTTGCGGCGCTGCTGTTCGCGCAAATCGCTAATGACTACTCATAGCTGATTACTCATAGCTGAACTTGGGATGCCACCCGGCTGCCCCCTCGGGAATCATGTCGAGGAAGTGCCAGATCGCGCAGAAGTCATCGCAAGGCCCAAAGCCGGTGTCCGACACGCGAACAATTTTCCCGCCGATCCGCTTGAAGACCGAAACGCCCGGGAGCCATCCGTTATCCGTCCGGTAGCCCATGTCCGCCGCGAAGGTCGTGTTCATATGCGACACCATCCGGAACCGCCATCCGCGCGAGACCTTGAACTTATCCTGCTTGGCGGGATCGTCGGGACTCGAGACCACGAACGCCGCCCGGTTCTCCAGATGCTGCAGGATACCGTTGAAGCCGTCGGCCCACAGCGTGCAATGCGCGCAACCCGTCCCCATATTGTGGATCACGAACAGATAGTCCTTGCCGCCGAAGAGCTGCGACAACCGCACTTTGCCGTTGCTGTCGGCGAATTCGTAGTCGCTGACCTCCTGCGGTTCCACCGACTGCTGAAGTACTCTCATCTGCTTGCGCAGGTCGGCGATCTCCTGGCGGCATTGCGCCAGCTTTTCGGATGTTTCGCGGTACTGCATGTTCATCCTCCCTTGATCGAATTGGATTTTCGCCGTCCCGGCCGGGCTTTCCGTTCCCCGCGCCTGCGCCTGGTCGCCGCCGCCGATGGAGCCCGCTCGCGATCGATCCTGCCAACCCAGGCCGCCAGCGTGTCGAATTGCGCCTGCCAATACTTGCTGTAGCGGTTGAGCCACAGCGCGGCCTGGTAGATCGGCCCGGCGTCGAGCCGGCAGCGGCTGATCCGGCCGCTGCGCTCCTGCGCCACCAGCCCCGCCCTCACCAGCACCTGGATATGCCGCGATACCGCCTGCAGCGAAATATTGAACGGGCGGGCCAGCTCGGAGACCAGCAGCTCCCCGCCTTCGAGCCGCGCCAGGATCTCGCGCCGCACCGGATCGGCCAGCGCCGAAAAGACCCGGTCGAGAGCGCCTGCTTCGTCCGCAGGCGCCGGTTTAACTCGCGCGTCCGGCTTTTGCGCCGCTGCCATTATCAACCACTCAGTTGATTATAAATAGAGATGTTGAGTATTTGTCAAGCCGCGACGACCCGGGCATTTGCGCCGAGGCCAGTATGATCGCGGCGGCGATTGCCGCCATATCGCGGGTGAAAACTAATTCCCCGCCGGATGCGGCGTGAATCTCACCGGCATGTGCTTGATCCCCGCCAGCAGCATCGACTGCAATCGCTCGGGTTCGCCCGCCAGTTCCATATCCGGCATCTGCCGTAGCAGCGCCTCCAGCATCAGCCGGATCTCCAGCCGCGCCAGATGCGCCCCGATGCAGTAATGCTCCCCGATTCCGAACGCCAGATGCTCGTTGGGCGTGCGCGTCACGTCGAACTTGAACGGGTCCGCGAACACCTCCTCGTCGCGATTCGCCGACGCATTCCACAAGAGCACCCGCTCGCCCTCGTGGATCGTCTTCCCGCGCATCTCGATGTCGCGCATCGCCGTCCGCATGATCTGCGTGATCGGACTGGTCCAGCGCAGAATCTCCTCGATCGCCGTCGGCATGATCGAAGGGTCTGTGGCGAGCCGCTTCATCTGCTCAGGATTCCTGATCAGCGCGAGCATCCCGCCCGAGATCGCGTTGCGCGTCGTCTCCATGCCGCCGGCGACGAACTGGAACCCGTTATGCCCCAGTTCGCGCTCGCTCAGCATGCGTCCGTTCACCTCGGCGTTGCCGATTATCGTCAGCAAATCGTCGCCGTTCTTCCCGCGGCGCTCCAGCGCGAGCTTGACGCAATAACCGTAGACGTTAGTGACTCCCGCGACCGACGTTTCCGCGGCTGAACCGATCTGGAACTCCGGATCGTCGGCGCCCAGCGCCATGTTGGTCCATTGGAAAATCAGCTCCCAATCCTGGCGCGGGATCGCCATCATCTCGCAGATGAACGCCATCGGCAGCCTCACCGCCACCTCGCGCACGAAGTCGCATTCCCCGCGCGCCAGCACTGCCGCGAGGATCTCGTCCACGATTTCCCGCCCGCGCGTCTCGTAGCGCCCGACCGACCGAGGCAAAAACAGCCGGTTGAACGCCCGCCGCATTGCCGCATGCAGCGGCGGGTCGGTCAGGATCATCATCTCCCTGAAGCCGAACTGCTCGCGCGGGATCTTTTCGTGCTCCGGCGTCGACGGCATTGCCACCCCGTTGCGCTCCGAGCTGAAGCTCTTCGGATCGCAATAGGCCGCGCTCACGTCCGCATGTTTGGTCAGCGACCAGAAGCCGCCGAAACTGAGCGCGCTCTTCGTCCAATGGACCGGGTCTTCGCGCCGCAGATAAGTCCAGATTTCATGCGGGTCGCCGGTTGCGTAAAAGCTCGGGTCGCTAAGACAGCGATCGATGTCCATACGAACCTCCGGAGGCTTTCATTCCGCGCGGCACCTATCGCAGCGCGCCAGAAACTTTCCTTGCGACATAAATGTCGTATATCACCCGGCGCCGAGAAGAGACCACCTGCCCGACGTCCCGCTTCGCACCGCGGCCTACAAATTAGCGCATCCGGCCGGCAAACGGCGGATGCTTGTTCCCCCAGCCGCGTCAGCCGCGCAGCGCGTAGCGTGCGAGTTCCGTGTAGGTCGAGGATTCGGGTCCGAGCGTGCTCCGGTAGAGCATCATCGTATCGACGTGCGTGGCGCCGAATTCGCGGTCA
>DASPQS010000075.1:0-15955 GCA_035624865.1 Binataceae bacterium (SeqCode)
CGGGGAAACGTTCGCTGTCGAAAGTGTCGTTCATAACGTAGCGGCAAGGATCGTCCGCCAGGGGTACGGAACCATGCGGCCGGGTCAGGCCGGGTCGGCCAGCATCTGGTCGAGCTTGCCAGCCAAATCGAGCGCGCGCAATTCATCGAAGCCGCCGATAATTTTGCCGTTGATAAAGATTTCAGGAACGGTACGACGGCCCCCGGCAAGTTGGACCATTTTTTCGCGCAGGGCCGGATCGTTGGTTACGTCGATCTCGGTAAAAGCCACGCCTTTGTTTCTGAGCAATGCCTTGGCTCGCACGCAAAACGGGCAGTATTCGGTGCTGTAGACTTCGACCTTGGCCACTGGCGGGCTCCTTTCGCATCAATTCTTGCGTTATGGAGGCTGCTTATCAAGTACGGTTTGTCGCGATGCTAGCGGGTGTCGGCGTAATGGCGCTTGAGCCAGTGCGGCGTGACACCCAGGAGAAACAGCGACTTGATGAGCCACATCCGAAGCACGGTGCGCAGCAGGCCGTCCTTGCGCCAGCGACGGGCCGAAGTTGTCACCGTTGATCGCAGGCAGGCGACGCGCCCCGAACTTCTCAGGCGCCGTGCGAAGTCAACGTCCTCGCAGAGTTCGATATTGGTGAAGCCACACATCCGCTGAAACGTTTCGCGGCGGACGAAGATCGCCTGATCGCCGGTGGCACTGCGCATCAAGCGCGAGCGGATGCTGATGAGTTTGCCGAGAACGCGACAGGCGATCGAAGGGTCGTCGAGTGCGAGGTCGAAGCGGCCGCCCACCACAGCGGGATCGGCCAGCGCAGCCTCGATATCGCGGGCAAAACTCGGGGGTACGGTGGTGTCGGCGTGCACGAAAGCGATGGCGTCGCCGCGCGCCGCCGCGGCGCCATCGTTCATCTGGCGGGCGCGGCCGCGAAGGGCAGGGAGTATCAGGTCACAATGATCTCGTGCGGCCTCGACGCTGCGATCGGTACTGCCGCCGTCGACTACGATTATCTCGGCGTCGGGAGCGGCCGCGCGGATCGCCGCGAGCGTCTGGCCGATCGCGCGCTCCTCGTTCAGCATCGGGACTACGACGGAAAGATGCAGGCGATGCGATTGGGTTGCCCCGCTGGCAGGGTCAGTTCGGGCCACAGAAGATTTGTCCGGACTGGAAGGCAAGCTTCTACGATCAGGGCAGCGGCGGATTGATCGCCGCGCCGGATTGACGAGCCGCCGGAAAATCCCTGATGAGTACCTTGCGGCCTCGCACCTCGAGCCGCCCCTCCTGGTAGAGGCGTATCGCATAGGGATAGATGCGATGTTCCTCGGCGTGGATTCTAGCGGCGAGCCGCACCTCGTCGTCGTCGGGATACACGGGAACGACCGCCTGGACGATGATCGGGCCGTCATCGACCCCTTCACCCACGAAAAAAACCGTGCATCCGCTAAAACGCACACCATACTCGCACGCAGCTTTTTGCGCGTTAATGCCCGGGAAGGCTGGGCACAATGCCGGATGAATGTTCATGATGCGGTTAGGGAATGCGCGCACCATTACCGGCGACAGGATACGCATGAAGCCGGCACAGGCGACCAGCTCGACGTCGTGAGATTTGAGGGTTGCGACCAGTGCGCGATCGAAGTCCTCGCGGGTGGCGAATTGGCGATGGTCGAGCACTTGAGCGGAAATACCGTGGCGGCGCGCGCGTTCAATCCCCCGAGCGGCGGACTTGTTGGAGACGACGAGGCGAATGTCCGCCTTCAGTTCCCCGCGGGAGCTGGCGTCAATAATAGCCTGGAGATTCGTCCCTTCGCCGGAGATGAGAACGGCGAGCTTGACCGGTGGGCGCGCCGGAGCCTCTGCTGCGCTCATACGAAAGTGACTCCACGGGCGCCACGCTTGATCTCACCGATTATCCAGGCAGGCTGCCTGCGCCGGCGCAACCATAAGACGACCGCGTCGGCTTGGGGACGCGTAACAATTGCAACCATCCCGAGGCCGTTATTGAAGGTGCGATCCATCTCGGTCTGTGCGATCTTACCGAGTCTCGCGATCGTGGTGAACACCGGCGGGACCAGCCACGTCCCGCGATGGATTTGCGCCTGCAAACCTTCGGGCATCACCCGTGGCAGGTTTTCGATGACACCTCCGCCCGTAATATTGGCGAGGCCGCGGATGCTGAAGCGCCGAAACAACTCCACCGCGGTCTTGGCATAGATGCGCGTGGGACGCAGCAGTTCATCGGCTAGCGTGCAGCCGAATTCGGCAACGCGGCCGCTGAGTTTCAGCCGGGCGGAGTCGAGCAGGACCTTGCGGGCGAGCGAGAAACCGTTGGAATGAAGCCCGCTCGAGGCGAGACCGATCAGAACATCACCCACGCGCATCCGTTCGGGACGCGGAATCTCGGCTCGTGCGGCCAATCCGACTGCAAAACCGGCAAGGTCGTACTCGCCCGGGCGATACATCCCGGGCAGTTGCGCTGTTTCGCCGCCGACTAGGCTCATTCCCGCCTGAGTGCATCCACGGGCGATACCCTCGACGATAGCGAGCGCGACCTGCGGCTCGAGCTTGCCGCATCCGATGTAATCGAGAAAGAAAAGGGGGCGCGCGTTGTGGCATATGATGTCGTTGACGCACATCGCAACACAGTCGATTCCGATCGTGTCGTGGCGGCCGGTCGCGAACGCGATCTTGAGCTTGGTCCCGGCGCTGTCGGTGCCGGCGACGAGTACGGGCGCGCGCACCCTCGAAGCACGTGCCAGGTCGATAATTGCGCCGAACCCGCCGATGCCTTCGAGCACGTGGGCGCCCAGGGTGGGACGGGAAAGCTTGCGGAAAAGCGGGATCAGCCGCTCCTTGAGGTCGATATCGACGCCCGCGGATTTGTAAGTGAGACGCCGTGACATTGGCTCAGCTCGTACGCCGCGCCAGCGCCACGGCCCGCCACGCGGATTTGTCGCCAGGGTACGCGACCATTCCCTCGCGGTAGCGCAGGAGTTCCATGCCGGCGAGCATTTCGCGCAGTTCGTAATGCATGAGCAAGAAGGCGGGGTCGCGCGGATGGCCGGTTTCGGCCTGATCGATCAGGAATGCATCGAAAAGCAAAACGCCTCCGACGCGAAGCGCCTCTTTCAGATACGGGACGATCGCGCGGCTGAGGAAGCTCACGTTGACAACGGTGTCAAAGCTCTGCGCCCGAAACGGAAAGCTCTCTTCGAGGTCGGCAACCACCGGCATTATCGGCAAACCCTCGCGGCGTGCCTCAGCCGCTAGGATTCGCATCGCGTTTACGGAAAAGTCCGCGGCAACGACGCGGATTCCTGCGCGCGCGAGCGCCACGCTGTTACGCCCGGTGCCGGCCGCAACGTCGAGCGCGAGGCCGCGCCCCAACAAGGGCAGCATCTCAACCACCGACGGTTCAGGCTCCCCCGGCTGGGATGCGCCGCGATGGCGATCCTCCCACACTGTGCGCCGCTGGCGGTTCACACCGCACGCACCAGGGTAAAGACGTCCACACGGCGGGCGCCGGCGCGCAACAACGTACGGGCGCATTCATCGGCGGTGGCGCCGGTGGTCATTACATCGTCGACCAGCAAGACGCGCCGATTGGCCACGAGGTGCGGACGTTTGACCGCGAAAGCGGCGCGGACGTTGAGCCGGCGCTGGCGGCGGTCCTGCGAGGTTTGCGGCGGTGTCGGCACTACTCGCATGAGAGTTGCGACTTCAATCGGACGGCCAACGCGCCTGGCGATCGCGTCGCCCAGCAGCGCCGCCTGGTTGAATCCGCGCCATCGCAGCCGCGCGGGATGGAGCGGCACGGGGATAACCACGTCGCAGTCCTCCCCCGCGAACGGAATACGGTCGCCGAGGCATTCGGCAAGGGCCCGGCCAAGCGACTGATCGAGCCCATACTTGTGGCGCCGAATCATCGAGGGAACCGGCTGAGCCTCTTCGTCGAGCGAGCGATAGCTGGTCAAGGCGCGGGCCCGGCTAAAGTGCGGCGGAGACTGGGTACACGCCGGGCACCATTGATTGCCGCCGGGAAGTTCGGCGCCCAAGGGAATGCCGCAGACTGCGCACAACGGTTCGCGCAGCGGTTCGATGCGGGCGAGGCATTCGCCGCACACATGGCCACTCGAGTCCAGCGGCAGGCGCCGAACGCACGCGGAGCATCGCGGCGGATAGAAAAAGTTGATCAGATAGCGCAGCATCAATGCTCAATCATTAAAGATTACGATTCGCCGGAGCAAACTCAACGGCACGACACGCCCCGGGCACAAAAGAGGAAACAGTCCATGACCCTGATCGCGATCATGACGGTGCGGAAGGACGCCATCCAAAAATTTAGGAGCTTCGAGTCGAAGGCGGCCGTGATGATGGCCCGGCACGGCGGCGCGATCGAACGGACGGTGGTGGTCCCTTTAGCGGACCGTACCAACCTGTTCAAAGAGGTCCACATCGTGACGTTTCCGAGCACGGATGCCTTTTCGGCGTACCGGCAAGACCGGTCGCTGGAGGAGATTGCTTATCTCCGCAACGAGGCGGTTGTCGACACCGAAGTTATGATCGGCGAGGAAGGTCCCAATTATCAACCGCGGTGACTATGCCCGCTAATAAAAGTTATCAGCAGAACTAAACCATCCCCGCCGATTGTGTTATAGGGGGAACATTATGGACGCACCACTTAAAGGCATTCGTGTCATCGATTGGACAATCTGGCAGCAGGGCCCGGTGGCGACGGCGATGCTGGCCGACATGGGGGCCGAGGTAATCAAGATCGAGGAGTGCGAAAAGGGTGACCCGGGCCGCGGAATCATGTCGATGGGGGGCGCGTCGGCAACGGCAAAAGGGGTCAACTATTATTTCGAGGCAAATAATCGCCACAAGCAAAGCCTGACGCTGAATCTGTCGAAACCGGAAGCGCGCGAGATTGTTTACAAGCTGGCAGAGAAGAGCGACGTCTTCGTGCAGAACTTCCGCAAGGGCGTCGCCGATCGCCTCGGGCTAGGTTACAAAGATCTAAGCGCACGCAATCCTAAAATCATCTATGCCAACTCGACTGGCTACGGACCCAACGGTCCGGACAGCGGCGAACCGTCGTTCGACTACATGGCGCAGGCGCGATCCGGGATCATGAACATCGCGAGCGTCCCGGAGGGGTCCGAGCCAATTTACCTCAACGGCGGCATTGCCGATCAAATGGGGGCGATCATGCTGGCCTATGGGGTAATGACGGCGCTGGTGGCGCGTGAACGCTACGGTGTTGGACAGGAGGTCAACGCCTCTCATCTGGGTTCGATGATCGCGTTGCAGGGGCTCAACGTCTCGATGCGGACGATGCTCGGCAAGGAATTCCCACGGAATACCCGGGACGACGCTTACAACCCTTTGTGGAACCATTACCGCTGCGCTGACGGCAAATGGCTCTGCCTGGGCATGCTTCAGACCGATCGCTACTGGAAAGATTTCTGCGTCGCGCTCGGGATCAGGGAAATGATCGACGATGAGCGTTTCAACAGTATGCGGGCGCGTTCCAAGAACCATCGCGAACTGGTTGCGATTTTGGACAAGACGTTTGCGACCAAGCCGCGCGTGGAATGGATGAAGATCCTCAAGGAAGGCGGCGACTTTATCTACACCGTGGTCAACTCGATCAACAATCTGCCCGACGATCCACAGGTGGTGGCGAACGAATACATCGTCGACTACGAACATCCGGAGATCGGCAAAACGAAGGTCGTCGGGGTACCGATCATCCTCAGCCAGACGCCCGGCAACCCTCGCGGACGCGCGCCCCAATTGGGTGAGAATACCGAACTGATTCTCACCGACCTGCTCGGGTATAGCTGGGATGATATCGCTCGCCTGCGAGAGAGCGGAGTGATTTGAGGAAGTGCCGCGCAATGCTCCCAGGGGACCGGAGCTTGCGCGAAGCCGCCAATAACCACGGGGGAGTTTGAGCGATGGGAATAACGGGGACATTTGAAGACCGCGAACAGATCCGTGAGCTCTACTCGCGCTATGCGTTTACCATCGACCACGGTCCGTACGAAGAATGGGTGAAGTGTTTCACCGAGGACGGCGTGTTCGAGAGCCCTCGCCTGGGACGCCATGCCGGACAGGAGGGGCTGCGGCGGTTTACCGCGATCTACAAGGAATCGATTGGTGGTGCGCAAGTGCGCCACATGATGACCAACGTTATGTTCCGGGTAGACGGAGACCGCGCGAGTGGCGGCTGTTACCTCACTTATTACCATTGCAAGAATGGCAAGGCGACGCTCGAGGCGCTCGGGCGTTACGAGGACCGGGTGCGAAAGGTCAACGGGGAGTGGCTGTTTGAAAGCCGGAAGGTGTATATCGACGGGCACATGTGAAGCCGCGATCTAGCCCTTTGCACGCGCGGCGAGAAAAAGGGGTGTTGAGGAGCAGGCGGGAACCGGTGCGATGCGCCGGCTCCCGCCTGTTTCTTTCAAGCTGCGGCCACAGATTATCCCTTAGTGGTGATCCGCCCGCGCAGAGCGCAGGCGGGTCAGTACTGCCGTCAGATCCTCCGGCAGCGGTGCGGTCACTTCGACCCGGCCGCCCGCCGGTGAATCGAAGACGATGGTCGAAAGGTGCAGCCAGAAGCGGCCCAGTGCCAGTTCCGCGAGGAGAGGACCACCGTAAAGCGCATCACCGGCGAGCGGCATCCCGATGCTCGCCAGATGGACGCGTATTTGATGGCGGCGGCCGGTGCGCGGCGTCACGGCCAGCAACACGAAACCGCACAATTGTTCGATCGGTTCGATAACAGTAGCGGCGGGACGAGCGGGTGAGCTGCTGCCTGGCTCGGCCGCGATCATGCGGCGCGGGTTCTGCGGATGGTGTCCGATCGGTTTCGCGATCTCGGCACTTCCAGTCAGCCGGCCCGCGGCCAGCGCCAGATAGCGGCGCACAACCCGGTTACTGCGGATCGCAGCGCGCAAAGCAACGAATGCCCGCTGGTCCCGCGCAATTATCAACGCACCCGAAGTGCCATTGTCCAGACGATGGATCAGGCCACCTTCGAGCGGTTTGTCGCCGGCGCGAGCCGTTTCGGGATAAGCCGCGACGATTGCGTTCATCAGGGTTGCTCGTTCATCGGCGCGCAACGCATGACATGGGATGAGGCCGGGTTTGTTGACGACGAGGACGCTCGCGTCTTCGAATAGCACTTCGATTTTCAACTCAGGATTCGGGACGATGGCTCGAGGCGGGATAATGCCGCTGATTTGAACGTTGTCGTTAGGCCCCACCGTCTCGCCTTTTCGGAGCTGGCGGCCGTCGACGCTCACGCGTCCACTCTCGATGAGTTCGCGTGCGATACGGCGCGACGGCACCCATCCCATGCGCACGAGGAAACGGTCGAGCCGCTCGAACTTGTCACTGCCACTCATGTCGCATTCCGCAAAGGACGCTGACGCCACGCGCGGGGCGACGCCGGCGGGGAGTGTGCACCGAAGTGGGCGGTCTCAGTTTTCCGAGAGGCGATGACGCACCCAGCCCTCGATCTGCTGGAAGAAACCCGCGAAAGGATCCTCGTTTGGCGCCGCGGCGAAGTAGCATTTGCGCATGAAGTCGAGCGCACCGGCGTAATGCTCGAAGCCTTGGCTCAGCTCCTCGAACATCATGAAGCCCGGCTTGTAAAGCGAGACATCGAGTTCTGAAACCGCGTGGTAGGATCGTGCGCCCTCTTCGAGATAGTACGCCAGGTAGCCGCCATGTTCGACGAAGCGCCGGAACAGTCCCGTCATGAACAGTGTGTAATCGCCAACATATTTGCGCAGCATGCGTTCGCCCTGGACCCGTTCGGCTTCATCCGGGACGACACCGAGTTGCGTGAGCGTCATCTCGACCACACTGGTCAGGCGCCGGCCGTCAGCGCCACGCAATTGCAGCCAGCGGTCGGAGCGGCTGAAATCGGCCAGCACCGACGCCACGTAATCAGTGGTTTGACGGTCTCCGACGCCGAGCTGGCCAAAGCTTTTGCGCACGACTTCCAAAAAGAACCCCTTGAGCTTTTGCGAAGAAGACTGCTGAACCGGCATGGCTCCCTCCTCCTCAGAGACCGCCACTTCGCCACGAAATCATTTTAACAAAGTGCGACGGGATGATTCCACGGACGTTGCGAAGATACCGGTCCTCCGCGTCGCTCAGGTGCTGGCAGGGCCGCCCGCGTCGCGTAGGGCGGATTTGATTTCGCGCCGGTCAGCATCGATGGGGAGTCCAAAGAGGCGGCGCAGCTCCCGGCCAGTGTGCGATTTCGCGCACGCGGCGACCGCCAGAGGATCACCCGCGATCACGACTCGTCCGCCTTCGTCGCCGGCCCCCGGCCCGAGGTCAATGATGTAGTCGGCGTGCGCGATGAATTCGA
Organism: Binataceae bacterium (SeqCode); assembly: GCA_035624865.1. Classification (GTDB taxonomy): domain Bacteria; phylum Desulfobacterota; class Binatia; order Binatales; family Binataceae; genus JASHZA01. Next base: position 8,384 of record DASPQS010000075.1, read on the forward strand.
GATTGTGTTCGATCACAACCATGGTGTTGCCTTCGGCCACCAGCCGTCCGAGCGCACGCAACAGCCGCCGGATGTCGGAGGAGGCGAGTCCGGTGGTCGGCTCGTCGAGCAGGAACATTCGCGGTAGCGTTTTGCCCTTGTCGGTTGTTGCCGGCGGTTCGAGGTCGGCCAGCAAAAACCGGGCAAGTTTGAGCCGCTGCGCCTCGCCGCCCGAGAGCGTCGAGGTCGCTTGCCCGAGCTGAAGGTAGCCGAGCCCCACGGCGGCGAGCGGCTCGAGGCGTCTGGTTATTGCCGGGTACTTCTCGAAGAACACGCGTGCTTCGTCGATGGTCAGGGCAAGTACTTCGGTGACGTTTTTGCCCGCAAAGCGGATGTTGAGAATATGGCTCTGGAAGCGGCGCCCGTCGCAGGCCTCGCAATTGACCTCGAGGTCGGCCATGAAGTGCATCTCGATCGTTACGGTGCCGGTGCCGTGGCATCGGTCGCAGCGTCCGCCGTCAACGTTGAAAGAGAAGTCGCGCGGCTTGACCTTGAGCCGGCGAGCTTCCGCGCTGGTGGCAAAGAGCTTGCGGATTTCGTCGTAGATCTTCAGATAAGTAGCTGGGTTGGATCGCAGCGAGCGCGCCGGCATCTCCTGTCCCATGTGTACCACGTCGCCGATCCGCTCGAATCCGTCGATACGATCGCATTGGCCGACATCGCTGACCGCATCACCGCGCCGGCGCAGGTAGTTGTTGTAGATCACGCTTTCGACCAGCGTGGACTTACCCGAGCCGGAAACTCCGGTGACGCAGACCAGGCGGCCAAGCGGAATCGCGACGCTCAGGTCGCGCAGGTTGTTCTCACGGGCGCCAGTGACGCGGAGCGCCGGTTCCTGCTTGGCGAAACGGCGCTGGCGTGATAGCGCGCGCATCAGGAGCGCCCGGCCGGACGTTTCGCCTGCGCCGTTCCCAGCCGCTTTGCGCGGAGGACCCGCGTAGAGCAGATTGCCGCCCTCGCGGCCGCCGCCAGGCCCGAGCTCGACCAGGTAGTCGGCGCCCGCGATCATCGTCGGGTCGTGCTCGACTACCACTACGGTGTTGCCGAGGTCGCGCAGATGACGGAGCACGCCGAGCAGGCGGCGCGAGTCGCCGGCGTGCAGTCCTACGGTCGGTTCATCAAGGGCATAGAGCGTGCCGGAAAGCAGGCTACCGAGTGCGCTTGCAAGATGAATCCGCTGGGCCTCGCCGCCAGAGAGCGTCCGCGCCTGGCGCTCGAGTGTGAGGTAGCCGAGGCCGACTTCGTTGAGATATCCGAGCCGGTTACCAAGTTCGCGCAGCACAACGCCCGCCCGAACCGCTACCTCACGCCGCTTGCGCAACACGCCGAGCCATTGCGGCAGGTCGCGCACCGGGATGCGGCCAATGTCCGCGATCGACTTGTCATCGACCACGACATTGAGTGCTTCTGGCTTGAGTTTACTGCCGCCGCATAAGGGGCAGGGGACAAAGCGGCGATACTTGGCCAGCAGGATTCGGACATGGGTCTTGTAGCGTTTGCGTTCGAGCCAGCGGAAGAACCCGCGTACGCCCGGCCAGCGTTCGTCCCATCGTTGGCCGTCCCGGTGCGGTTCGCCGTCCAGCAACCATTGCCGCTCCTCCTCATTCATCTCCCGAAACGAGACGGCAGTGCGGATTCGGGCACGGCGGGCGCACTTGAGCATCCATTCGTGCATCTCGCGATAAGCGGGTGTGCGCCAGGGTGCGATCAATCCCTGGCGTAGCGAGAGATTGGCGTTGGGTATGACCTTTTCGAGGTCAAGCTCGACTGTACGCCCGAAGCCTTCACATTCAGGGCAGGCGCCGATCGGGCTGTTTGCCGAAAACATCGCGGGTGTGGGTTCCGCGAACGTCGAACCGCAGCGCGAGCAGTTGAAGCGGCGGTCGAAGCCGAGGGCTGCGATCGGCGTGGTGCCGGAGTCAGTGCGCTTCATAACAATAGCGCGTGCCCGGCCGCCGCCGAGATGGAAGGCCTTCTCGAGAGCTTCCCGCGTGCGTTCTTCGCTTCCGGAAGCAGAAACCGCGACGCGATCAATTACAACGTCAAGCGGCCCAGCTGGTGGCGGGCTGCCGTTGCCTCCGAATTGTTCAGCGAATTCTGCGGTCTCGACGATCTCGCCATCATGGTAGAGCCGATGATAGCCGTTGTGCGTCAAATAGGCCGACGTTTCGGACAGCGAACGCGAACCCTGATCAAACGGCGCCACGAACACGTAAAGCCCGGGGCTGCCGATCACGCGAGCCGCCGCGCTCTCGACCGTGTCCCGCGTGACCTCGACTTTGCATCGCGGGCAAATGGTTTGGCCGACCGAAGCGAACAGCAGGCGCAAATAGTCGGCGATTTCAGTGACAGTGCCGACGGTCGAGCGCGCATTCTTGATCGTGTTCTTCTGCCGCAGCGCCAGTGCCGGCGGGATTTCCGAAATTGAATCGACGTCGGGCCGATCCATCCGCTCCAGGAACAGCCGTGCGTACGTCGAAAGGCTCTGCACATAACGCCGCTGCCCTTCGGCGTAAAGCGTGTCGAAAACCAGGCTGGATTTGCCCGAACCCGACACGCCGGTCACTACGGCAAGCCGCTGATGTGGAAAGTCAAGCGAGATGTTGCGCAGGTTGTGAGTGCGCGCGCCGCGAATACTGGTTGACCGCTGCAAGCCGGGCCTCGATGGCTAGCGCGGGTCAGTCAGCGGGCGTGCCTTCACCTTGCGTTCGCCCGGATACTCGGATGCGACCTCGGCATAGAGTTGGCGCAGTCGCATGTCAAACTGCGCCTGGAGCCGCCTGGTTTCCGCTTCGCGATCGGCAGCGGGCAGCCCCTCCAGCTTCTTGAGCTCGTCATCGAGCTGGCACATCAGGCGATTGCGTTGAACCAGATATTGATAGCCGTTCATACGCTCGTCCAAATGCTAAATTCCAAAGAAAATAATTATAGTTTATCCTTGTGTGTTGGGACAACTCGGAGCGGAACAAACAGGAATGCCTTCGGCGCAACTAACATCATTCGACCAGATGCGATCCGCGATACTCCACGCGTGGGATCTCAAGGGTGTTCATCATGGTTTCATGAGCCGATTGGGAGGTGCCAGCGCTGGTCCGTGGGCCAGTTTCAATCTCTCCGAATCGGTCGGCGACGACCCCACTGCAGTCAGGATCAACTGGGAGAAGTGGCGCGCCGCCTATCCGGCGATGCGCGTCGCGCGGCTCAAGCAGGTGCACGGCAATACGATCCGCGAGATTGGTACGGGTTACGATGGCGAGCGGTGGTCCGCCGACGGGATGGTGACGGCGTCTCGAGGAATTGCGCTCGGGATTTTTACCGCGGATTGCGTGCCGATCCTGATGGTTGACGAGACGCGAGGGGTCGCCGGTGCTTTGCACGCCGGGTGGCGCGGGACGCTGGCCGATATCGCCGAAGCGGGCGTGCGCGCGATGGTCGCGCTGGGCGGACGACCGCATGCGATACGCGCTGCGATGGGGCCCGCGATCGGAAGCTGCTGCTTCGAGGTCGACGCTGATTTGGCCGAGCGTTTCGCGCGCTCGATTTCGCACGCGCGCGCACATACCCGCGCGGGTAATCCGGGCAAAGCCTATTTGGATCTGCGCGCGATCGTGCGCGGGCAGTTGGAACGTGCCGGCCTGGCACCCGTTGCGATTACTAGCGTGGGGCGCTGCACGCGCTGCGCCGCCGACCGGTATTTCTCGCGGCGCGCGGCCGGGGGTGCAACAACGGGCCTGCAGATGAGCTTCATCGGCTTCGAGGCATAGTTTGGCACTAATACGCAAATCCGGCCGGCGCCGGCGCTCGAAAGCGGGCGGGCTCATCCGCAAGATTCGCAAGCCGATTGCTCCACCCTCGCGGGTCGCCGAGGATGAGCGCAAGTACAGCCGCGCCCGCGAACTTGAACGGTTGCGTCGCGAAAGCGAGCTTCCATAGAATCCGATTGCACAGGCGCCGTTGGTCTGGCGTGCGAAATGCCAATCAACCAGGCGAATTCCTGAACTAATGGTCAGTTTCGAACCAAGCGACGAACAGAAAATGATCCGCGACACGGTCGCGGCCTTCGCGATCGAGGAGATCCGTCCCGCGGCTCGTCCTGCCGACGAGAGCGGCGAGATCCCTGCCGATCTCATTGGCAAAGCCTGGGAGCTGGGACTGGTTCGCGGAGCGATCCCCGAGACCTATGGTGGCTACGGTGACACAAGATCGGCGGTCACCGGCGCAATCGTGGCCGAGGAACTCGCGTTCGGCGACCTCGCAATTGCTCTGCATGCTCTGGCTCCGCGGCTCCTTGCCTATCCCGTGTTGGAAATGGGCACGGCGGAGCAGCGCGAGAGCATTCTCAAGCGCTTCGGTACCGACAACTTCGTGGCCGGCGGCGCCGCTCTGGTTGAGCCGCGTTTTGACTTCGATCCTTCCGCGCTCGCAACTGTGGCTCGGCGCGACGGCGCAAGCTACGTAATCGACGGTGCGAAGTGCGTTGTGCCTCTCGCCACCAAAGCTGAGGCAATTTTGGTCTACGCGACGGCCAATCCCTACGCCGGTCAAGCCGGCGTCGATGGGTTTATCGTCGCGCGTGAGGCGCCTGGTCTCACCATCTCGGAGCGCGAGAAAAATATGGGGATCAAGGGCCTTGAAACCTATGAGCTGACGCTGAAGGACTGCCGCGTCGGCGCAGAGGCCCGTTTGGGCGGCGGTAACGGTATCAACTTCACCCGGCTGCTCAGCGAATCGCGAGTGGCGATGGCGGCGATGGCGACCGGAGTGGCTCGCGCGGCCTTTGAATACGCGCGGACCTATGCCAAGGAGCGCAAGGCCTTCGGCGCGCCGATTGCCACCAAGCAGGCAGTCGCTTTCATGCTGGCGGAGATGGCGATCGAGATCGACGCCACCCGCCTGCTCGTGTGGGAAGCGGCGTCGCGGCTCGACAAGGGCGAGGACGCGCTCAAGGAGAGTTACCAGGCGCGCAACTATGCGGCTCAATCGTCGCTGATGGTGGCCGACAACGCAGTGCAGGTTCTCGGCGGCCACGGATATATCCGCGAGCATCCGGTCGAGATGTGGCTGCGCAATGCGCGTGCGTTCGCGGTACTCGACGGGATCGCTACGGTTTAGGGCTCGAGAGACCGTCACCGGCAGAACAGGCCAGGAACACGCAATGATCGATTTCGAACTGGAACCGCAGGTTCTCAAGCAGGTCGAGATGTACCACATGGTCGCAGAGCAGATGATGCGGCCGATCTCGCGCGAGTACGACGAGAAGGAGCACGAGCATCCGCGGCAATTCTGGGATGCGATGTGGACCGCGTCGCAGAGTCTGGGACCAGCGGCGCGCGAAGCAAAACCTTCGGGCAAGGACGACGGCAGTGCTCCCAAACTGCGCAACCTGTACACCTGCCTCAGCACAGAGGAATTGTGCTGGGGTGACGCAGGGCTTTTCCTGTCGATCCCGAATCCCGGATTGGGCGGAGCCGCAGTCGCCGCGGCCGGGACGCCCGAACAAAGGGAGCGTTTTTTGCGCCGCTTCCGCGAGGGCCAGCCGAAGTGGGGCGCGATGGCGATTACTGAACCCGGATGCGGTTCCGATTCCGCGGCGATCACCACCACGGCGGTCCGCGAAGGCGACGGTTGGGTGCTTAACGGAACGAAAATTTTCTGCACCGCGGGCCAGATGGCGGCGGAAGGATCCGAAGGCTTTGTGGTCGTATGGGCGACTGTCGATCGCAAGGCTGGGCGCGCCGGGATTAAGCCGTTCGTAGTTGAGCACAACACCCCGGGCATGACCGTAGCACGTGTCGAAAACAAACTCGGAATCCGGGCGTCCGACACTGCGATGATCGTCCTGGAGAATTGCCGCATTCCCGCCGATCACCTGCTCGGCAAAGCCGAAGTGAAGCAGGAAGGCGGTGGATTCAAGGACGTGATGGCGACCTTCGACGCAACGCGGCCGATCGTAGCCGCGATGGCTATCGGAGTCGGCCGCGCGGCCCTCGATTTCGTGCGCGATTTCCTCGAACAGAACCAGGTTCCGCTGCGTTACGGGTTATCGCCGCGGCGGCTCTCGACAATCGAGCGCGATTTCATGGAGATGGAAGTGCAACTCAAGGCGGCCCGGCTGCTCACCTGGCGCGCCGCGTGGATGCTCGATGTCGGGATGCGCAACAACCTCGAGGCCTCGATGGCCAAGGCGAAGGCAGGCAGGGCGGTCACGTTGATTACGCAAAAGGCCGTGGAACTGTTGGGGCCGGTCGGCTATTCGCGCAAACAGTTAGTCGAAAAATGGATGCGCGACGCGAAGATCAACGACATCTTCGAGGGAACGCAGCAGATCAATTTGTTGATCATAGCGCGACGCATTCTGGACTACAGCAGCAAGGAAATGAACTGAGGCGGGAAGACCTACCCTCGAGATTCTTCGCCGAACTCAAGTTGGGGAAATCTCAAGCCATTCGATAGAATTCGCTAATAGAACCAGCGATTCTTGTCCCACGAGAAGATTTCAAGAGTGTTCGTCCTGCCGACGAGTTTGGGCGTGGCGTGTTTCGCTTCCTCGACCGTTTTGCCCGCGAGATAGTAGTTGTATTCCTGGTAGGAGAGCTTTCCGATCGGAACACCCTTCGCTGACTCCTTCGTCTCGCAGGCATCGACTTTGCCGTAGGCGACATAGGTCGCGGTCTCGTACCCGGCGCGCCTCTGCCAGTTGATGTGGGCTAAATTATTGAGTTCTCGTTCGTGCAGTTTTCGCTCCCAATCCTGGCAAAAGGTCGGGAAATCTGCAGAAGCCCGTTCAAATTTGCGCCGCTGGACTAGACTCAGCCGGGCTAGGATGGCCTTCACTTCCGCTGTAATGCCGTGCGTGGGCGGGCGCGTCAGACCACTTGCATGCGTTATCGTGAGGTCGTTCACCCCCGCCGGGTCAGGCGCGGACTGTGTATCTGGCGAGGTCGAAGTATCGGGCGAGATAGAAACCTTCCGTATGTTGGGTGAACCCTTCATTCCGCCGTCGGTCCCGGATTGGGCCGACACAAACGCCGCCGAAAGAAAGCACACAACCGCTGCCGCCGCGCATGCAAGCCTAGCTCCCACGCCTGTCTCCCCCGTGTCCTTTCCCGAATCTACTCGAAATGCCGGCGTTCAGGTAGACCGGTCGCAGCCCCTGGACGAGGCTGCGACCGGATCTGACTTGCGGAACAATTACTGCTGATCGACCGGGATCAGCTCGACGCGCCGGTTCTGCGCACGACCATCCGCGGTCTTGTTCGTGGCCACGAAATGCGTCTTGCCGAAACCCTGCGGAATTAGCTGGCTGGCCGGAATACCCTTGTCCTCAAGGTACGCGGCAACCGCCTCGGACCGCCGCTGCGACAACTTCAAGTTGTAGCGCACTTTACCGATCGAGTCGCAATAACCGTTTACGTAGATCTTGACGTTGGGATTGGCCTTGAGCGTCTCGGCTGCCTCGTCAAGCACCGGCTTGTCGACTTCACGGATAAAGGACTTGTCGAAGTCGAAGTGTACGCCACGCAGAATGATCTT
>DASPQS010000076.1:0-2805 GCA_035624865.1 Binataceae bacterium (SeqCode)
AACCTTGCAGCTGATGCGTGATAATCCCTTGCGCCAGGTTGAAATGCGGCGAACCGGGCATCGGCGGACCGGATTGATCGAGTTGCCAGGCGCGAAACGGAGTGAAGTGCTCGTTGAGATACGCCTGATGCATCTGCTCACGGCTATTGAGCAGATTGGTGACGAGCGAAATTCCGATTGCCGAGCCGGTGTTCCGCATCATGTTGTAGAGACTTGATGCGTATCCCATCCGCTCACGCTCGACGCATGCCAGCGTCGCTGCCGACATCGCCGGAAAAATCAGGCCCGAGCCCAATCCCGACATGATCATCGCCCAGCGTACGTCGTCGATCCCCACTCCGAGCGTCCAATGGCTCATCGACCATAGCGCCCCGGCGAGAATGACGAACCCGATCCCGACCAGCCATCGTGTGTCGAAGCCACGGCGCGAGAGCTGACCAATGAGCATCATGCCCACCAGCGTGCCGAAGCCTCTGGGCAGCACCGCGATTCCCGATTTCCATGACGAATAGCCGAGCAATTCCTGGAAAAACAGCGGATTCAGCAGGTTCAGCCCGAACACCACGAGCATCATGATCAGAATTATGACGACCGAGACGTCGAAGAGCGGGATCTTGAGGATACGCAGGTCCAGGATCGGCTCGGGAAAGCGAAGTTCGCGGATAACCAGCAAAATCAACGAGACAACTGCGATCGCGACAAAAGCGCACACCCACCGCGCCTCAAACCAGTCGGCCCGCTGACCGCGGTCGAGCACGATCTGCAGAAGTCCCAGGCCCAAGGCGAGGTAGATGATCCCCGGATAGTCAATTTTGCGGGCCGCCGCTTGCGACTTGCGAATGTGCTCGGGGTCATGCACAAAAATCATCACCATGATTGCGGCAAAGATCCCGATCGGCAGATTGATGTAGAAATTCCAGCGCCAGCTCCAGTTGTACGTAATCCAGCCGCCAAGCGTTGGGCCGAGCATGGGCGAAGTGAGCAGGCCCATCCCCCAAACCGACATCGCCAGACCCTGTTCTTCGGGCGGAAATGTTTCCATCATTATCGCCTGCGACGATGGAATCATCGCCGCGCCGGCCGCGCCCTGAACCAACCGAAAGATCACCATCTCAGCCAGCGAGGTCGCGGCGCCGCACAGCCCCGAAGCCGCGACGAATGCCACCACCGACAGCAGAAAGTAGCGCTTGCGCCCGAAGCGCGCGGAGATCCACCCGGTCAGCGGGATCATGATTCCGTTGGCAACGATGTAACTGGTCAGAATCCAGGTCACCTCGTCGCGGCTCGCTGAAAAGCTGCCCTGCATGTGCGGCAGCGAGACATTGACGATCGAGGTGTCCAGAACTTCGAGTGTCGCGCCGAGCATCACCGCCAGCGCGACCAGCCACTTGTGCGAGGCGGACCGCTCGAACGCCGAGCCGGCTGCCGCCGGTTCATTGCCGATCTTTGCTGAGGGAGCCGAAGCCATCTTGCGGCAATTGTGACGGACCAGCTAGACGGGTACTAGAGTTATACTTTATACTGGTATAGTTACTACCATCCTTGCAGTTCACGCCATGACCAAGGACGAAATCCGGCGCCAGGAGCTGAGCAATTTTCTGCGGACCCGACGCGAGCGGTTGCGTCCCTCCGATGCAGGCCTGCTCGCCAGCCGGCGCCGCCGCACACCCGGGCTGCGCCGCGAAGAAGTGGCGCAATTGGCCGGGATGAGCGCGACTTGGTACACTTGGCTCGAGCAGAAGCGCCCAATCAAGGTTTCGGTCAATCTTCTCGACAATCTCGCCCGCGTGCTCAGGCTGAATCCGATCGAGCGGGTTCAGTTGCTCCAACTCGCCCTGCACCACCCGGTTGCCGATCCTACGCCTCGGCGCGAAGAGGTCAGCCCGCTGATTCAGCGGACGCTCGATCGGATGGATACCGTTGGGGCGTTCATCATGGGCCCACGATGGGACGTCCTGGCCTGGAATCTTGCCGCGCGCGCATTTTTCTTCGATTTCGAGACCGTTCCCCGCGAGGAACGGAACCTGGTTTGGCTGGCCTTCACCAGTCCGGCCCTGCGTTCGCTTCTGGCTGATTGGCCAACCCGCGCGCAGGATATCCTCGCCCGCTTCCGCGGCGACTATGGCCGCCACGCCGGCGATCCCTACTTTGTCCAGCTCGTCGAACGGCTCAGTTCAGTGAGCGCCGAATTTGCGCAATGGTGGCCGCGCCACGACGTGCGTCCGCAAAGCGAGGGCCGAAAGCAGTACAATCATCCGCTGGCCGGCCCGGTACTCGCCGAACATCTGACCTTCTCGATGACCGACAATCCCGAATTGCGGCTCACGATCTTCGCGCCGATCGCGGCAGGGGATTCCATTGGGAAGTTCGACCGCATCGTCGGCTCATTCAAGGCCGGGAGATCGGACTCGCGCAAAGAACGAGCGGCTTCTGCTCGCGGCCATAAAGCTTCCGTCGGCGCGCATTAGATTCTCTTTTTCCGTTCATTTCGCGCGCGATTCTGAAGCCGAACCCGCACCCGTTCTTGAACCAACGCCGACTAGCCGGACGCTTTGACAAGCACCGCCGCGATGGCGCATTAGCATTGTTAGCGGGTGGCGCCGGCAGCGCCCCCGCGCCCAACGCTATGGCAAACAGCGCAAGCAATCTGGCCGCTTTTTCCCTCAACGATGCTCAAGGTAAGACGCGATCTTTTCCGGATCGGCGCCCCGCTCTGCTCTGCTTCGTCAAAGAAGACTGCCCTACCTGCGGCCTAACCATGCCGCTGATCGAGGACGCTCATCGTGCCTTCGGCGGAGCCATCGA
>DASPQS010000077.1:0-14163 GCA_035624865.1 Binataceae bacterium (SeqCode)
GGAGGATCGGACCGATAAAGGCGGGAGCCAGCAGCGAAAATCCCTCGGGAATTTCGACCAGCCGTCCATCACGCACCACATAGGTCTTGCGGAATTGCTCCTGTGTGGCGATCACCTCGCCGGCAAGGCCGAGCCGCTCGGCAAGTTGCAGCGCCCACGGCTTCTCCGAGAGGAAGGAATCGGCGCCGGTCTCGATAACGAAGCCGTCACGGCGAATCGTCTCGAGCGGGCCGCCGAGACGGTCACTCGCTTCAAAGAGGGCGACTTCGAGCGGCATCTCGCGAGCCGCCGCGAGTTCGTGCAGGCGGTACGCGGCGCTGAGACCGGCGATGCCGCCGCCGACAATCGCGACCCGCGGGGGTTGGCCCGATCGCGCCACGGGATCAACTCCCGACGACGTGGGTGCGGACGATCGACGCCATCATCTCGACGAATTCCGGATGGTCGCTCACGGTCGCCGCTCGCTCCATCCTTACGCCCGCCTCACGCACGACCCGCGCCGCTTCGATATCGAGGTCGTAAAGCACCTCGATATGGTCGCAGAGAAAACCCAGCGGCATCACGATCGCCGCGCCGCTTAGCTTGCGTAGCGCAGCGCCAATATCCGGTTCGAGCCAGGACTCGCGCGGATTGCCGCTGCGGCTTTGAAACGCGAGCGTCCAGTGATCGAATCCCGCCGCCGCGGCGACCAGCCTTGCCGATTCGTTCAGTTGGGCGACGTAGGGCGCACGCGCCGCCATCGCGACGGGGATACTGTGAGCGGTGAAAATGAGTTCTGCGGAGCGTCCGTTCGCGTCGAGCCGAGCGGCCGCCTCGAGCACTCGATCGGCCACGGCCGCGACAAAGAGCGGATGGTCGTGCCAGCAGCCCGGGTACTCAACCGCGGGGGCGATCGAACCGACAACATCGCGCGCCTGAGCGACGTCCTGCTGATAGCGCTCCCAGCTTGCCTCGCATCGATAGGCGGCGAGAATGAAACCAAGCGCGCGCCTGACGCCGCGTTCGGCCAGATCTCGCAACGCCTCGTCGATAAATGGAGGTGAGTTACGCATCCCGACCGCCACCGGAAGATCAAGGCGCTGGCGGCGCAGCGCGGCGCGCAACGCATCCGCCTGCCGCATCGTCAGTTCGTTGTACGGAGAGCGCCCGCCCATCGCTTGGTAATGACGCACGACTTGTTCATAGCGTTCCGGAGGGACCGGTCGCCCCTTGAGTACGCGGTCGAGAAAGGGCCGTATCTCCGCCGGGGCGGTTGGTCCGCCGAAACCGACGAGCAGCACTCCGTCGCATGCTGACTCCGCCCTCATCGCCGGCTCATCTCATGCACCGCGTCGACCAGCGCGATTACGTGATCCACGGGAGTCTCGGGCAAGATACCGTGGCCAAGGTTGAAGATGTGGCCCGGCCGACCGCCGGCCTGATCCAGTATCGCGCGTGCTCGCCGCCGAATTTCCGCCGGTTCGGCGAACAGGGCCACCGGATCGAGATTCCCCTGGATGCCGACGTCGTGGCCAAGGCGCGCCCACACCTGCGCGAGATCGACCCGCCAGTCGAGTCCGATCACATCGCCGCCCGCCTCACGCATCAGTTCGAGCAGGTTGCCGGTAATCGTTCCGAAATGGATCACGGGAACCTCCGGCCGCACCGCCGCGATCACGTTGCGCGTGTGGGGCAGAACGAAGCGGCGATAGTCGTCCGGTCCGAGACTGCCGACCCAGCTGTCGAAGAGCTGGATAATGTCCGCGCCCGCATCGACCTGAAGGTTGAGATAATCGGCGGTCACCCGCGCGATCATTTCCATCATCCGATGCCAGGCGGTCGGATCGTTGTACATGAGGGTCTTCGTAGCCTGGTATTGCCGCGAACCGCCGCCCTCTACCAGGTACGACGCCAGCGTAAACGGCGCACCCGCAAAGCCGATCAGGGGAGTGCGATCGGCCAGCGCGCGCCGCACCAATCGGATCGCATCGCCGACGAAGCCGAGCGCATCGGCCGCGGCGAACGGCGGAATCTTCTCGATGTCGGCGATTGAGCGAATCGGACGTTCGATAACCGGGCCATCGCCGGCCTCGTAACGAAGACCGACTCCCATCGGAACCAGCGGGAGCAGAATATCGGCAAAAATAATCGCGGCGTCGACCCCGAGCCGCTCGACCGCGGTCATGGTGACTTCGGCGGCCAGATCGGGCCGCTGGCACATCTCGAGAAACGAATGGCGTTCGCGCACGCGGCGATACTCAGGCATATAGCGCCCGGCCTGACGCATGAGCCAAATCGGAGTGTAAGGAACCGGCTCGCGGCGACATGCCTTGAGCATGGGATGGTCGCGCAGCGGAGAATGGTCCGCCGCAAGTGCGGCGCGGCGCGCCGCTTCGCGCGGACGCGGTTGCGCCATCTCGATCCGCGTCGCTGGCGCACGCTTGGCGGCGAGAACTTGCGCGGCGCGCACGGCCGCTTCCTTGATCAAGTGGCCGAGGCGGGGATGTTCGGGCTCGAGATCGATCGCGATTGCGTGATTACGCAACTGATCCGAACAGACCGGTCCAATCGAAGCCACCACCGTACGCGCCAATCCGCGCCGAAACTCAGCGCCGATCCCCTCCGCCTCCGCCACTTGCATGACGTTGATCACCTGGTTCGAGCTGGTGAAAATCGCGATGTCGGCGTCTCCCGCCGCGATGGCCCGAAGGGCGGCGATCAGCGGGGCGCGGTCGGCCGGCAACGTCCACCGGTAGACCGGCACAGCCGTGACCTGCGCGCCGCGCGCCTCGAGTCCCGCCAACAGATCGCGATTGGAGACGCCGTACTCCTGCACTGCAACGCGTTTGCCGGCAAGTTCGATACGCGCACTGAGCGTCGTGAGAATTTCCCGCCAGGTGTTGGGTTCGGCGATCGTGACCGCCGGTTCGACCGCGAGTTCGCGCAAAGCCGCAGCCGGCTTGGGGCCTCGCGCGACGGTAGTAGTGCGGGCGAGCGCGGCCACCAATGGGGCCCGCTGGTAGCGCGTCTCCATCACGCGGAACAGTTCGCGCACGCCGACCCCGGTAAGAAATATTGACACGTCGACGCGGCCGTCGAGCAGCCGGACCGCGAACTCGAGCGCCGCATGATTGTCTTCGAGCGGCACCTCGCGCATCGCCGGCGCGATCGTCGGGTGTCCGCCGAAACGCCGGATGAGAGCGGCGGTCTCGGCCGCCATCCGGCTTTCGAACGCGACGACGCGGAGGCCGTTGAAGTTCGGAGCCTGGTTGGGTTTATCTTCCGCCCGCGATTCCATCCGTCTTCCCGAGAGCGCTCGGTCATCCAGCAGTATAAGCGAAGGGCGCCCGTGCAAGGAGAGCTACCCGCCTTTTTGCCACGATCGCGGCGGCTGTGTTACCTCTTCGCCATCGGAGGGATCATGAGCGACCCGGTGATACTCGTAAGCAAGGCGGGCGGAATCGCCACCGTCACTCTCAATCGTCCTGAAAAACTCAACGCGCTCAACCGCGAACTTCGCTCGGCGTTCTGCCGCGCGATGCAGGAGCTGCGTGAGGACCGCGACGCTGGCGTCGTCATCATCACGGGTGCGGGCCGCGCCTTTTGCGCCGGGCTCGATCTCCGCGAACTCGGGGCGAGCGGCCTGCGCGAGGAGGGCAACGCCACCTTCATCACGGTAATCGAGGACATGCAGGTTCCGGTAATCGCCGCGGTCAATGGTTTTGCCGTGACCGGCGGCTTCGAACTCGCGCTCGCCTGCGACATGATTATCGCCGCGGAGGACGCGCAGTTCGCCGACACCCACGCGCGAGTCGGGGTGATGCCGGGCGGCGGGATGTCGGCGCGCCTGCCGCGCGCGGTTGGGATTCGCAAGGCCAAAGAGCTTTCGCTCACCGGAAACTATCTGGGCGCGCGCGACGCCGAACGGATGGGGCTGGTCAACCGCGTTGTGCCGAAGGATCAGGTGTTGGCTGCGGCAAACGAGATCGCCACTCAGATCCTGAGCGCCAACCAGAGCGTCGTGCGCCAGATGAAGCGGCTGTACGACTTGACGACCCGCGCCTCGCTGCACGACGGCCTGCGCATCGAGCAGGACTTCTTCCGCGCCTTTAACAGCGGCTCGGCCCTGAGCGACTTCGAACAGCGGCGCGAGTCGGTGATGGAGCGCGGGCGCTCGCAGACCGCCAAACGCAACTGAAACTCGGACAGGCAGCCACCTCCTCTTATGGTGATTACATGAAGACCGGAAAACTCGTGGCATTCGGTATCGTACTCGCTTGCGCCGCGATCGCGATTGGCCCGCTGGCTCGGCGCATCCACCCTGCGCAGGCTTTTGCCGCGATCGCGGAGCAAGGCGCGATCGCTGAGACGCAGATTCCGAAATACATCATCGACGCGGTCAACTCGCCTGACCGGCCCGCCGCCGACAGGAAGCTCGACGAGTCCCGCCAGCCGGCGCAGTTGATGGCCTTCTACGGTGTCAAGCCCGGGATGCAGGTCGCCGACGTGTGGGCTGGCGGCGGCTACACCACCGAGCTGCTCGCCCGTATCGTCGGGCCTACGGGCAAGGTTTATTCGCAAAACACCGAGTTCCCCGAGAAGTTCAAGGCGGCCGAGAAGACGTGGAAGGATCGGCTGAAGGAGCCCGGCATGAGCAACGTGGTCGAAGTGACAAAGCCGTTCGACGCGCCGGACGTTCTGCCGGTGCCGCCCAATACGCTCGATGCCGTTTTCATCAACCTCAACTACCACGATTTGGTCGGGCGCGGTTATGACCGGAGCAAACTCAACGCCGCGGTAATGAAGGCGCTCAAGCCGGGCGGCGAGTATTGCGTCATCGACAACAGCGCACAGGCGGGATCGGGCGCGCGCGACGCCGACACGCTTCATCGGATCGACGAAGATTTCGAGGCCGCCGAAATCGAAAAGGCCGGGTTCAAGCTCGCGGCGGCCTCCAGCATTCTGCGTAATCCCAAGGACGATCGCACTCTGCCATTCTGGAAGATGAACCGCATGCAGGACCGATTCGTGCTGAAATTTGTCAAACAGTAGACCGGGGAGACCTTTACGCAATGAGGATAGGATTACTCACTGTTGGTCTGGGCAAGGGCGCACGCCCCGCAACGATTCGCCTTCTCGCCGAGCATTGCGAGCGCCTGGGCTTCGGCACCCTGTGGGCGCCCGAGCACGTCGTGCTGTTCGACCGCTACGTCGACTCGAAGTATCCCTATTCCCAGGACGGTGCCTTTGCCGCACCCGGCACCACCGACTGGATGGACCCCTTCATCGCGCTCAGCTACGCCGCCGCGCGCACCAGCCGCATCCGGCTCGCCACCGGCATCTGTCTCGTGCCCGAGCATAACCCGCTCGTGCTGGCCAAGGTGATCGCCAGCCTCGATTTCCTGAGCGGCGGCCGCTTCGCCCTGGGCGTCGGCATCGGATGGTCCTCCGAGGAATTCGCGGCGCTGGGCATTCCGTTCGAACGCCGTGCGCAGCGCACGCGCGAGTATATCGACGTGATGCGCAAGCTGTGGAGTGAGGAAAAATCCTCCCATAGCGGCGAGTTCGTCAGCTTCAAGGACGTGCGCGCGTTTCCCAAGCCGGTGCAGCGCGACAAGGTGCCGATAATCTTCGGCGGTGAGAGTGCGCCGGCGCTGCGCCGAGCGGCCGACTATGGGACCGGCTGGTTCGGCTTCAACCTCGATCCGGCCGAGGCGGCGGCCAAGGTCGCGAAACTCCACGGGCTGATGCGCGAGCGCGGGCGTGCGCTTAACCAGGTTGAATTGATCTTCTCGCCCTACCTCAAGAGCGTCGCGCCCTCCGATTTGCGCGGCTATCGGGAGGCCGGCGTCAGCGAGGTCGTGATGTTGCTCAATATTCCCGACGACGAATCCAAACTGCCGGCGCAGCTCGAACAGATGGCGCGCGAATGGGTGGAACCGGCGTTGAAACTCGGCTGAGGGGGGACGGGAGAATCGCATGAAAATCGGCATTTCCGGTTTTGGAATCGGCAAATCGGCGCGCCCGGCGACTCTTCGCACGCTCGCGCACCATGCCGAGCGCCTGAACTTCGCGACTCTGTGGGCGCCTGAGCACGTCGTCCTGTTCGACACTCACGAATCGAAGTATCCCTATTCCGATGACGGCCGCTTCCTCGCCGGCAGCACGATTAATCTGCTCGACCCTTTCATCGGCCTGGCGTACGCGGCCGCGACCACCAGCCGCATCCGGCTTGCCACCGGCATCTGTCTCGTCCCCGAGCACAACCCGCTCGTGCTGGCCAAGGTGATCGCCAGCCTCGACTTCCTGAGTGGCGGCCGCTTCGCCCTGGGCGTCGGCATCGGATGGTCCTCCGAGGAATTCGCGGCGTTGGGAATTCCGTTCGAACGCCGCGCGCAGCGCACCTGCGAATACCTCGAAGTGATGCGCAAGCTGTGGGGCGAGGAAAAATCGGAACATCAGGGCGAGTTCGTCAATTTCAGCGGGGTGCGCAGCTTTCCCAAGCCCGCACAGGGCGGAAACGTCCCGGTGATTTTCGGCGGCGAAAGCCTGCCAGCCTTAAGGCGGGTCGCGAAGTACGGCAACGGATGGTTCGGGGTCAATCTGGATCCCGACGAGGCGGCGGCCAAAATTGCGAAGCTCGACTCGCTTCTCAAGGAAGCGGGGCGGGATCTTCGCCAAATCGAAATAATCATCTCGCCCTACCATCATCAGGTAGCGCCCGCCGACCTGCGGGCCTATCACGAGTTGGGAGTATCGGAGATCGTGCCGTTCATGCGGCTGCCTCCGGATGACTCGCAGATCCCGGGCTATCTTGAGACGGTCGCGCGCGAATGGATCGAACCGGCTGAGAAACTGGTATAGCCGGTGCGGGCGCGCCTGCTAATCGAGCATTGAACAGACTATTTGTGGGGCCCGCCGATGCTTCCGCGATCCGGGCGCGCGCATTAGCGGTCCTGCATCATCCGCCACATGTGGACGCCTAGCGGATAAATCTCTCCGATCACGCGGTAGCCGACGTGGCTGTAGTAGGCGACGTTGGCTTCCGTCGCGGTCTCCAGGTAGACGCCGGCCAATTCGCTTCTGAGCGCGGCTTGTTCGCGCAGGAAGTCGAGTATCGCAACGCCGAAATGCCGCCGCTGGAGCGTGGGTTCGACCCCCAGGATATTCAGATAAAGATGCGGTTGCGCGGGGCGGTTGCGCGTCAGCGTGTCGAGCACTGACAGCGCCCTGATCACTCCGCCCCATCCGGCCGCCTGAATCAGCGCGGGCAGTTGCGGCAGTCCGTGCAGAACGGCCGCCACCGCCCCCACCGGCTGCGATATCTGTTCGATGACTGCCGCCGCTCCGACGCGGCCCTCATCCATCACACCCAGCACCGGCTGACCGTCACGGCGATGGCCGGCGAGTATGACCCGAAACAGTCCGGTCATGCGGCGTACGCGTTCCTGTGCGTCGCTGGCCGGAGGGATGATCGCCTTGATCAACGGATCATCGACAAAGGCCCGCCCCAGCACTTCGGCTGCGACGCCGTACTGGTCGGGAAACAGGATCGATACGCGTGGGTGTGTGTCCACTGCGGTCACGCGCCCCGCGCGGCTCAGCCGGCGGCCAGAATTTCCCTGGCGCGTTTCAAATCCGACGTTATCTGCGCGGCCAGTTCCTGCCCGGAATTGAACTTGCGTTCCGGCCGGATCCGCTCGACCCATTCCAAGCGGACCTCCTGCCCGTAGATGTCACGGTCGAAGTCGAAAACATGCGCCTCGATCGTGCGTTCGGGTTCGGCGAACGTCGGTCTCATCCCGATATTGGTGATCGAGCGATGGGCGCCGTCGGCGAGCACCAGCCGCGTCGCATAAACGCCGTCGGGCGGCAGGCACTCGGTGCGGCTCTGAATATTCGCCGTGGGAAATCCGATCGTGCGTCCGCGCTCGCGCCCATGCACCACCGGACCAGTGACGAAATGGGGGCGTCCGAGCAGCGCTGCGGCTGCGCGCATGTCGCCCGCCGCGATCGCCTCGCGCACCTTGGTCGAGCTTACCTCCATTCCCGCGACCTGGACCGGGCCCACCACTGTGGTCTCGAAGCCGAGTTCGCGCCCGAGTTCGGTCATAACCGCCGCCGTCCCCTGGCGTTTGTGGCCGAAGCTTACGCTGTGCCCGACCACCACCGCCCGTGCGCCGATTCGCCCGATCAGGTAATCGAGCGCAAAAGCGCGCGCCGTCACCTTGCTGAACTCTCGCGTGAACTCAATCACGATCACCCCATCGATGCCGGAGCGGCGCAGCATTTCGAGCTTGTCGTCGGACGTCAGCAGCATCCGCGGCGCCTGTTCGGGGAACAGAACTTTTGCCGGCAGCGGATCGAACGTCAATGCGAAGGTGCTGCCGTTGATCGCGCGGGCGCGCTCGAGCGCCGCCTTCAAAATCGCCTGATGGCCGAGATGGACGCCGTCGAAATTGCCCAGCGCCACCACCGCCGATCGTGGCCGAAACGTTGCCAGGTCGCGAATTATCTCCATCGCCTGTCAGCCGTTCGCCAGCGTTTCCATCATCGATTTGGCCATCGGCGCTTCCGGCGCGTCAGGATGTTCGGTGATCAGCTTTTGCAGAGTCAGCCGCGCGTCGATCGGGTCGTTGATCTTCACGAACGCATCGGCTTCGCGCAAGAGCGAAGCGGTCGCATAGCGGCCATTGGGGAAGCGCATCGTAAGATCATTGAATTGCAATATCGCCTGATCGTATTTCCTCAGTTCAAAGAGCCCGTTGCCCGCGAAGAACTCGGCCGGTTCGCTCAACTCCGATTTCGGATACTTGCGCTGGAGATCCTGCATCTTGGCCACGCCCTGCGCATACTTTCCCGCTTTGAGATCCGACAGCCCCGCCCGATAAAGCTTCGTCCCCGCATCGCTATGCGAAGCGGCGAGCTCCTGATCAAGCAGCGTGCGCCATGACGGCGGGGGCGCCGCGGCTGGCGCTGGGGGTGCCGTTGCGGCCGGCTTCGGCGCAGGTGCGGGCGCCGGCATCACAGGTGGTGAAACCGGAGCAGGCGCAGCCGCCGATGCGGTTTCGGCGCCACCGGTCTCGCTGGCTGGAGCACCCGTCGCGGCGCTTGGCGGCGTCCCAGCCGCGCTTGACGGCCCAATCGCAACTGGCGGTGCGACGGCACCGGTCGGCGCGGCCGTGCCCGGCGGTGCGCTCACTTCTCCCGTCGTGGCCGGCGCGGATGCGGCCCCGGCCGGCGGCTGCGCCGGCGCGACCTGGGTTTCAAGCTTGCTCACCCGGGCCTCGAGCGCTTCGATCCCTTTTTCGCCGGCCGCCGCGCCGTTGTGCTCCATCTCGGCGATGCGATCGTCGAGTCGGGCAACCCGCTGTTGCATTGCTTCGATCTGCTGGCGGTCGTTCGCGACCATCTCGCGCAGTATGGAGTCGTCGCTCTGCGCCTGGCTCGAATTCGCCACCGGAGTGCATCCGATCAGGCCGGCGACGATAACCAGCGACGCCGCGCGGACGAGTTGGCGCGGGCCGCAGGCCGATCGCGCCACTATTGACTCACCACGAAATGGTCGCGGCGATTCTGCGCCCAGCAATCCTCGTTTTCCTCCGTACACAGGGGTAGCTCCTTGCCGTAACTGATGGTCGACATCCGGTCGGGCGCAATTCCCAGCGTCTGCAGGTAGTCCTTCGCCGCCTGCGCCCGCTTCGCGCCGAGTGCGATATTGTATTCCTCTGAACCACGATCGTCGCAATGGCCTTCGATCTGGACGCGCGAGCCCTGATGCTTGGTCAGCCAGTCCGCGTTGACGCGCAGGATCTGGCCGTCCTGTTCACGGATCGTAAAGTCGTTGTAGTCGAAGTGGATGTCGGTCAGGGGTCCTCCCTGGCCACCCTGGCCCAGCGTACCGCTCTGCAGCCCCGCCAGGGAACTTCCGCCGGCGCCGCCAACTCCTTCCTGTCCGATCCCGCCTTCGGCACCCGGGCCTCCCGCGCCGGCTCCGGCGCCGGGCTTGTTCTGCGAGGAACATCCGAACAGCGCAAGCGCGACGATTACCCCGGCCAATCCGCTGGCCCGCATCAATCCCCGGGCGCTAGCCCTCCAGCCACCACGACCACGATGGACTCGTGTCATTACCTTCTCCCTCCGTTAACGGCGCAATTGTTCCGATATGACCATCGATTAGCGGCACCAGATAGATTAGTGAGCGGCCATGGCGTTTGGAACTGAATGCGATGTAGCGGCCATCAGGCGACCAAGTCGGCGATTCGTTCGAACCTTCGTCCGTCACCTGCTTGGGGTCGCCGCCGTCAGCGTTGACCACGTATATGTTGAAGATGCCGCCCGAACGGTTCTCGTACGCGATCTGCTTGCAGTCGGGCGAAAATGCCGGCGCGCTGTTGTAATCGCCCTGGTAAGTCACTCGGCGCGCCGCTCCTCCGCCGATGCCGACCACGTATATTTGCGGATTGCCCGATCGGTCCGAGGTAAACGCGACCTCGGTGCCGTCGGCGCAGAGCGACGGGCTCACATTGATCGAACCATCGTTAGTAAGCGCCCGGATTTCCTCGCCCGAACGGTCCAGCAGATAGAGGTTCGTATGGGCGCCGCGCGAAAACGCCGCGACGATCCGTCCGTCGGGCGTCAGCGTGCCGCCCACCGGCATCCCGAGCGGCGGCGAGATCCGCGTCTCCAGCGCGCGGTTCAGGTCAACCAGGTAAAGCTCCGGCGTCATTCTCTTGTACGACAGGTAGAGCAGATGGCGCACGCTGTGGTCAAAACTCGGGAACAGATTGATCGTCGGATTGTCGGTCACGCGAAACAGCGCTCCACCGTCGAGCCACGAGGTGTAAACCTCCTTGAAGCGCCCGCCGCGCGTCGACACGAACGCGAGCTTGGTATCGAAGGGGCCGCGCTTGCCCGTCACCGACTGCATCACCGCGTCCGCGAAGCGCCGCGCCATCTCGCTCACGTCATGCGGCTCGCCGCTGAACTTCTTCCCCATCATCCGCCGCTGCTCGCCGACGCTGAACAGCAACGCCTCCACCGACACCTTGTGCCCCTGCCGCTTCGCCGCGCCCTTAACCAGGAACTCGGCATTGAGCGAGCTCCAGTCGGCAAAATTGAACTGCCCGATATCGTAGCCGGAGTTCTGCGGATCTTCGATATACGACTGCGGATCGATTATGTGAAAGAAGCCCGAGAGCTTGAGGTCGCGTATCACCGTATCGGCGAAAACCGTCGAAACTTTGTGATCGTCGTCGCCGCCGAGATTCTTTAGCGCGGAAACTGCGATCGGCGAGACCCTCTGCGCTCCTACGATCGTCATCTGCAGCGGGCCGCCGGCGCGCGGCGCCGGACTCTGCGCGCGCCCGGAGCCCGGCGTGCCTGCGATCACCAACACCACCACCATCGCCAACAATCTGATCATCACGTTCTCTCGGCCTCGTCCTTCACAATTGCGGGGTTGAGCAGCCGAGGATCGTTTCCACGCCACTACCCATCCGCCTCCCCATCCGACGCTGGCGCCTCAGGAAGTGAGTTCGCCGAGTTTGAACACGGCCTCGATTCCGGCGGAAAATTGCGGCCGGTACCTCTCAGGCGGCGGCGCAAAGGGCGCCGCCCGGCGGATCGCCCGCACCACCGAATCATCGAACGCGGGGTCGCGCGAACTGGTCGTGACTTCCACCGCGTTGAGCGAACCGTCGGGATTGATTCCGAAAGTCACGGTCGCGTTTAGATCGGGATTGCCGCCGGCGAAACTCCAGGCCTTTTTAATCTTTTCCTGCACGTCTTGATAGTAGAGCAGAAACCCCGGGTCCTGTTGAATGCCTTCGCTCCCCGTACCCGGACCGACACCCATTCCCTTGCCCGGCGTCTCCGTCTTCGCGAGCACGGGGCCGCCGTTCTCGGGCGGCGACTTCGCTGCGTTCTTCTCCGCCGCCTCCTTGCTCTTCATCTCCTTCAGATGTTCGGCCAGCAGCCGCTCGCGCACCTTTGCCAATTTTTGCTTGACGCTCGGATTGGGCTCCGCCTTAGCCAGCACCGGAGTCGGAGCCGCCTTCGGTTTGCGCCGCTCCGTGCGCTTGGGCTGCGGCGTTGGCGTCACCACCGGGGTCGGCTTATGCTCGCGTCTCTTCTTCGGATGCGGCGTGGGCTTCGGCGTCGCTTCGACCGAGGGCGGCGGTGGCGTAGGAGTTGGAGTCGGCGTTGGCGTCGGTGTGGGCGAGTGAGTCGTATTCAGCGCGATCGCATTCTTGTCTTTGTCCGGCGGTGGCGGAGTCGGCTGGGCCGTTGCCTTCGGTTCTTCATGCCGGCCCTCGCGCCGCGGCGGCTCCTCGCGCGGTTGCTCCGATCCGAGGCGGGGCAGATGCGTGCCTAGATCGCCGGCCGGCAACGAGTCCACGATCTTGACGGTGTACGCCTGCGGTGGCGCCTTGCCCTTGAAAATCAGGGGCAGGATCACGAGCACTGCCAGGAAAAACGCGGCATGACCCGCCGCGGAAACAAGGATCGCCCACAGGTATCCCCACCGCGACGTTTCATCGCGGCTATCAGGGACCGGCGCTGCCACCCTTGGTCCCGCCTGTTCCCCCGTTTTCCCTCTCCGCCCCCGGCATCTCGGTCACCATACCGACATTCTGGACGCCGGCCGCTTTGATCGCAGCCATCGTGCGAATCACTTCGCCGTACGGCACCTGGTCGTCGGCGCGCACGAACACTTCGCGGTCAGGCCGTTCGACCGCTATTCCGGCGAGTTTGCGCGTGAGTTCCTCGGGGCTCATGCGCGCATCGTTGAGGTAAATCTCGCTGTTGCGCGTGATCGAAACGACGAACTGCTCTTCCTTTCCGGGCAGCGCCGCCGCCTTCACCTTCGGCAGCGCGACCTGTACGCCTTGCTGAATAATCGGCGCCGTGACCATGAAGATAATCAGCAGCACCAGCATCACGTCGACCAGCGGAGTGACATTGATCTGCGATACCAGCGATCCGCGCTGTCTGGTTTCGAAGGCCACGGCCGATGCTTTCCCTGTTACGAAAGAAAATGACGCTCGGCGATATTCAGAAATTCAGAGATGAAATTATCCATCTCCGTCGCCAGCAGATGAACCCGCGTGGTCAGAAAATTGTAAAACATCTGCGCCGGAATCGCCGCGACCAGCCCCACTGCGGTCGTGATCAACGCCTCCGCAATACCCGGAGCCACCGCCTGGATGTTCGAGGTGTGCGCCGCCGACAGGCCGAGGAACGCCGTCATGATTCCCCACACGGTCCCGAACAGTCCGATAAACGGACAGGTCGAACCGGTGGTCGCGAGGAACGTGATGCCCGCCTCGAGCTTGGTCAATTCGATATTCGACTGCCGCTTCATCGCGCGCGTGACGTTCTCGACTCCGCCGAGGTCGGTCGAAAAGCCGGCCTCGGCGCCGACGGCCTGGCGCTTGGCCCGCGTCAGTTGCAGCAATTCCTGGTAGCCGGCACGAAAGACCTGCGAGATCGGGCTGTGCTTCAGCCCGACGCTGGCAGTGTGAATCGCCGCCAGATTCTTCGACTCCCAGAAGATCGTGATGAAGCGTTCGGATTCGCCGCGCGCCCGTGAAATCTGAACGAACTTGTAGAGGATGATGCCCCAGCTACCGACCGAGAACGCCACGAGCGTCCACAGCACGATCTGGACGACGGGTCCCGTGCCGAGCAGCAGGTCAACCACCCCCAACCCATTGGCGCTGCTCACCCTGCTCACCTCTCGGAACGTATTAGCGCGGACTCAAACTGCCCACATTATTTATGGCCCGATCCGCAGAGTCAAATTTGGGGGGCGGGGCGGCAGGCTGGAGGAGTGAAGGATTTCACCCTGCCGCTAAAATCTACCTGATGCTAGAATTGGTTCAGAATTGCGCCGGAACAGGCCGACGAAGTCGGCGGCTTCCTGCGCGACGCGCTGTTTTTCGCTGTCCACGGTAATCACGTGGAAGCTTTCTTCGAGGACGATTGCGCGTTTGTTGGCGCTGCCAAGACGGCTCATCACGAAGTCGATGTTCTTGGGGAAGGGGCAGGTGTGGTCGCGGCGGGAGTGGATGGCGAGGGTGGGCTGGGTCAGCTCGGGGAGGCGGGCGCGGACGTGGTCGCTGAGTTCAACGAGGCTGAGCGCGGCACTGAGCGGCATCAGGCGGGTGCCGGGATGAATGC
>DASPQS010000078.1:0-7169 GCA_035624865.1 Binataceae bacterium (SeqCode)
CCTGCGCGCAGGCAGGGTGAACGAAGCGACTGCGCTGCACGATTTGGTCGCCCGCCGGGTCGGCCCCGACTGGCTGATGGAGGCGGACCTACGTCCCCGCTTCAGGCATCGCCCCTGACAACTCATGGTTATATTCCAGCCATGAGATTCGCCCGGACGGGCGCGGGTAATCCCGGACGCCGGGTAATCCCGGCCCTTGGATCCTGCCATTGTACGACAGAGTACGATTTGGTGGCAGGGTGAAATCCTTCACTTCGCGAAAAGGCCGGATTCCTTTGCTCACCCGTAGTTGTCCCGCGCGATCGCGCTTTTGCATTTGCAGGCCGGGTGATAGAGTTTTTGATCGGAGATAGGCCGTGGCCACGACGTCGCTCGAAGAAATCTTCAGCCGTATTCGTTCAGCCGAAATGGTCGTGATGGCGTCGGACGAAAGCGATGACGCCGAGGGCGACCTCGTGATGGCGGCGGAGAAAGTCACGCCCGCGCATATCAACTTCATGGTGCGCCATGCGCGTGGAGTAGTGTCGGTAGGAATTCCGGAGCGGCGGATGCGTGAGCTGGGAATTCCGCTGGTGCCCTCGACTCAGGGCGGCGAGATCATCGAACAGGCGGGCGCGCTGGTTGAGGCGCGCGAAGGTGTCACGACCGGAATTTCCGCCGGTGACCGGGCGCGCACGACGCAAGTGTTGGCATCCGACAAATCCGGTCCGGAAGACATCGTCATGCCGGGCCATGTCCTTCCGTTGATGGCGCTGTCGGGCGGCGTGATGATGCGGATTGGGCGGGCGGAAGGCGCGGTTGATCTGGTGCGCAGTGCCGGGATGCGTCCGGCGGCGGCATTGTGCGCTATCCTGCGCGAGGACGGCGAAGCGGCGCGGCTCAGCGAATTGCGCGAATTCGCCAAGGTCCACAACCTGCCGCTGTGCTTTATCCGCGAGCTGGTTTCATACCGCCTGACCAACGAGATGCTGATCCAGCGGGTTGCCGAATCCGACTTCGTCTTGCCCGAGGGCGAGCTGCGCGCCATCGTCTTTCGCAACATCGTCGACGGCCGCGAACATCTGGCGCTGGTACGCGGCAACGTCGGAGGCGGACGTCCCGCGCTCGTGCGGCTGCACTCGGAATGCCTGACGGGCGACGTGTTCAGTTCAAAGCGGTGTGATTGCGGAGAGCAATTGAACCAGTCGGTCGCGCAGATTTTTGCGTCGGAGGCGGGTGTGATCATCTACCTGCATCAGGAAGGGCGCGGGATCGGGCTGGGCAACAAGATCAAGGCTTATGCGTTGCAGGACCAGGGGCTCGACACGGTCGAGGCCAACCTTGAGCTGGGCTTCAAGGAGGACCTGCGCGACTATGGAATCGGGGCGCAGATACTGCGCGACCTCGGCGTCGGCGAAGTCCGTCTGCTGACCAACAATCCGCACAAGATCGAGAGCCTGGAGCGCTACGGCGTGCGGGTGAGCCGTCTGCCGCTGGAAGTGACGCCGCACGGGGGCAATATCGACTATCTGCGGACGAAGAAGGAAAAGCTCGGCCATTTGTTCTCACAACTCAAAGTCGTGACCTGAACCACCGCGGTTGCGTCTCGGAAATCAAGACGCGGGCCGAATATTTTTGGAAATGGGACTAAGACACATGGGCCGTGAGCTCGCGCTCAAGGCCCTTTATCAGATGGATATTCGCGGCGGCGCCTCGAGTGAGGACCTGGCGCTTTTCTTTGACGCTTTTCCCACCGACGATCGTGCGCGCCGGTTCGCGCTCGAGTTGGTCGAGGGAGTGCGGCACGAGCAGGCGACGCTCGACGAATGTTTGAGCGATGCGCTCGAGCATTGGTCGGTCGGGAGGCTCTCGCGGGTTGACCACAATATCCTGCGGCTCGCAGTGTACGAGTTGCTGCGGATGGATGATATTCCCGCGCGCGTCACGATCGACGAGGCGATCGAACTGGCGAAGACGTACGGTGACCAGGAGTCCGGCCGATTCGTTAACGGAGTGCTCGATCATGTTGCGGGGCAGCGGAAGCTGAGGGACAAAGGTGAGGACATTCATCGGGCAAAGCCGAGCCAGGCTTAGAGAGTTTCGCCTGCGGCTGCTGGGGGCCGCCGGGTTGTCGCTGCTGGTCGCCGGTTGCGGCTATCACTTTGCCGCCGAAGGCAGCGGCTTGCCGCCGCAGGCAAAAACCATCTACATCGAGACTTTCACCAACCGCTCGCGTTTCACCGGAATCAACGACGAATTGATGCGGTATATCAAGGACGAGATTGCGAACCATAAGCGGCTCGAACTGGTCGACAGCGCCGGCGAAGCCGATCTCGTCCTGACCGGCGAGGTGACCTATGCCGACACTACTCCGATCGCATTCAATTCTGTTAACGAGCCGATTCTTTACAATCAGATCTTGACGGCTAACGCTACGCTGACCGACGCGCACACGCATGAGGTGATCTGGAACTCGCGAGGTATCGGCGGGATGCAGCAGGCACCGACGGTGGCGTCGTCAGTCGTCACGACTTCTCCGACCTTTCTGCAGCAAAACCTCCGATCTCAGGATATCGCGAAGATGCCTGACCTGCAGGTAGCGCACACGCAGGCGGTAGCCTCGCGCGAGCAGATGATGGAGGGGCTGGCGCAGAATCTGTACGCCTCGATGTCCGAAGGATTCTAGCGTCACGACCCGCCGGAATTGCGGCAGGCGGATGCTGGCCGGCAATGGCATCTGAAAACGCACTCGGCTTTTTGCGCGCGATCGCGCAGGGACGCGCGCCCGCGCCGGTAGTTCTGATCGCAGGACCGCAGGCTTTCCTGCGCGAGTACGTGCTTGACGCAGTACGGACTCGGCTGGCAGCGGACGGCTTCGAGTTCCGTCCGCTCCAGGTCGCCGGAGGTGACGGCTTTGCGGCTGTGATATCGGAGCTCGAGGCAGCGGACCTTTTTGCCCCGAAGCGACTCATCGCATGCAGGGTGCTGAAGACATTTCGCGAACGCGGCGGCGAGTCGGAGGCCGGCGGGGCAGAGGGCGGTGCCGAGCAGCCCTCGGGGAGAGGAAGCAGTACCGAGGGCTCGTGGGCAGGGGCGATCGAGCGCATCCCGGCACAGGTGCGGCTCGTAATGATCTACGAGCGCGATAACGCTCCGGCTAAGATCCGGCGGCTGGCCGAGAGCGCCGGGGTATCAGTCAATTGCATGCGTCCGTTCGACAATCAGATCACCCTTTATGCCGAACTATTCGCGCGTGCTTTGAACCTGAAACTCTCGATGAACGCCGCAGATCTGCTCGCGGGCCGTCACGGTGGGGACTTGGGGGCGATCGCGAATGCGCTCTCCAAGGCCGCCATCACTGCTGCCGATCGAGGCCGAATCGAGGCGTCCGATCTGGGTGAAACCGGCCCGGCGCGGGTACCCGACGTATTCGAGCTGAGCGAAAGCCTCGCACGTGGAAATCCGGCCGAGACGCTCGCGTTGTTCGATCGGGCAATTGGGACCGGACGAGATCCGATTGAACTGCTCGCGGTCGAGGTGATTCCACTCCTGCGCCGCATGCTGGTGGCGGCTGCCCTGATCGCGCGGCGCAAGGGAGTGGCGGAAATTGGAAGTGTGCTAGGAGTGTCTCCGACCAGCGGGTTGGTCACGCGCGCGGTGGAAGGCGCTCGGCGCTTTGGGCTCAAAGCGCTCAGACGGGCCCATCACCGAGCCTGCGGGCTCGATGCGGGATTCAAAATGGGTCTTATCAAGGAACGCGAGCTGGCGGTTGCAGGGATGCTGGTTGAGTTGATGGCTGGGTCGCTCTAAAGCAGGCCGGCTAGCTTTGAGGTGCGGCAGCAACCTGCGCGGCGGCGGCGTGAGTGCGATGCAGGCGGCGGGAGAGACGCGCGACCTTGCGTGCGGCGGTGTTGCGCTTGATCGTGCCCTTGCTCGCGGCCTTGTATAGCACCTTCATCGCACCGCGGAGCGCTTGCTCGGCGGCCTGTTTATCGTTGCCCTGGATCACATCGAGCGCCTGCTTGGCGACGGTGCGAGCGCGCGTCTTCACTGCGCGATTGCGCGCCTGGCGCTTAAGACTCTGGCGGTGGCGCTTGCGCGCCGACGGATGGCTTGGAATATGCGGCATAACCTTTATTACCTAACAGTGCGTGCGTGGGCGGTCAATGCAACGGGTACGGCCAGTGCGGCATGAACGCCCGGAACCAGGATATGGCAAACGCAGGAGAGCCTGCAAATCGGTGCTTGGCGAGCAGGCTCATTGGACCGCTTAATCAACCAGCTTTGCCTCCTGCCATAATGCTTCGATCGCGGCCGGCGCGAGCGATTTGAGGTCGAGGCTGCGCTCGCGGGCGAGCCGCTCGACTATGGCGAAGCGCGCGATGAATTTGTCACACGAGCGGCGCAGAGTTTCTTCAGCGCTGTGGCCGATGAAGCGGGGCGCGTTGGCGATAGCCAGCAGCATATCGCCGAGTTCCGCCGCCGCGTCCGCCGTATCGTTGCGCGAGAGCGCGCCCTCGACTTCTTCAAGTTCCTCGCGCACCTTGGCAAGCACGGAATGGATATCCGCCCAGTCCATACCGGCCTGGCGCGCGCGATCGCCCAGCTTTTCGGCGCGCATCAGGGCAGGCTGCGCACGCACAACCCCATCGAGCGCCGATTTTGCTCCGGCGTCGTGGCGCTCCTGTTGCTTCAGGCGATTCCAGTTTGCGACGACTTCAGCGGCGGTGTTCGCCGCAGCGTCACCATAAACGTGAGGGTGGCGCCGTATCAACTTGTCGGCGGCGAAGCGGATCATCTCGGAAATGCTGAAGCGTGATTCCTCTTCGGCGATTACCGCTATGCTGAGAGTTTGTGCGAGCAGGTCGCCGAGTTCGTCCGCGATCTCGCGTGAACCTCCCGCGGCGACGGCGTCAGCCGCTTCGTAGGCTTCTTCCACCAGGTTCTTGGCGAGACTCGACAGCGTCTGCTCGCGATCCCAAGGACATCTCTGGCGCAGCTCGCGCAGAACCTGGATCAGGCGCGCGAACTCCTCCTGCATTAAACCATTGCTCATCGCAATCGATTTTAGCACGGCACCATCCTCACGGCCGACCGATCGGGCGATCCGTGCACGGCGCCGGCAATCAGAGATTTGCCTACAGGACTTTCTGCGCCAGGAATCGCGACAGATCGCGCACGCCGTCGGCCGTGACCTCGTGACCGCCGGCATACTCATGGAAAGCGACCTCGACCCCGAGCTTGCGGAGCGTCTCGACTGATTTGCGCGCCCGCGAGATTTCCAGCATTTCGTCGGCGCGTCCGTGCTGAACCATGGTCGGCAGTTTCGCCAGCGCCTCGGGATTGCTCACACGCTCGGCCAGATACTCGGGAAATGCGGTTGCAATGCCGACCAGCGCGGCAAACCGTTCGGGCCAGCGCACGGCCAGGTTATACGCCATCATCCCGCCCTGGCTGAAACCGACAGCGACCATTTTGTGTTGATCAACCGGATAGCGCGCGCAGGCGTCGTCAATGAATCCACGGAGCAAATCGACCGCGGCATCTACTTTTTGCTCGTCCGGTTGCGAACCCGGGCGCGTCTGATACCAGCCGTAACCGTTGATGGCGCCGATTTCGACCTCGAACGGGCCCTGCGGGCATATTACGAGGAAGCGCCCATCGGCGATGAACGGGGCAAGCCCTTGCAGGTCCATCGCATTGGAGCCCCAACCATGCATCGCGAAGATAGTCGGAAACGGACCGTCGCCGGCGGGTTCGTACAAGGCATGCACTAGTTTCACGCGGATGGTCTCCCTTAATGGATGCCGCATCATAGATCGATGCTTGCTCTACCTTCCAGTTGTGGCGCGAGCCCGATTCATCGGCGCGCAGCTCTGCGCTATGTTAGCTTGCCAGCGCGCTATGTTACCTTGCCGGAATGTGAGCGCGCACGATCGTTTGAGACTGGCACATTGCTGCCGCGCCGAGCGAGCGCGACCGAGCGTTGAGGAGGAGCGTTGGCGAGGTTTGTGGAATTTGCGACTGTACGGCGCACGGGGGGAATAGCGGGTGTGCTGGCCGGGATCAGTGGCGCTGGGTTCGCCAATGCCGCTGTTTCCGCCGAAATCGATGGGGGCAAAGGCGCCGGGATCTGCGCTGGTGCCATTCTTGCGGTACTGGTCGGTTACGCGCTGTGGGTTTGCATCCGGCCGCTGATACGGTCGCGAGATCGTAATTTCCGCAACGCACTGTTCTTTCTTGGCGCACTCTGGATGATCAAGACCGTCGCGGTCGCCTTTTGCCCGGGATTCGAGACTGACGTTGGTGATTTCGAGGCATGGGCGCTCACGATCGCCGCGGGTGGGCCGGCGCGGATGTACCACGCGGGCTTTTTCCTCGATTATCCACCAGGCTATCTCTATGCGTTGTGGGCAGCCGGGGCGGTCGCGCAATGGATCAAGGCCTCGGGTGCGACGCTCAGGGTCATCATCGAGACACCGGCGCTGGCGTCGGATTTCGCGTTGGCTGCGGTGGTTTTCTCCTTCGTGAGGCGATCCGGCGGTTTGCTGATGGCATGGGCCGCAATGCTGATGGTGGCGCTCAATCCGGCGCTACTGTTCGACACCATCGGCTGGGGCCAGGCCGATTCGTCGCTGACGCTGGTGATGCTGCTCAGCGTACTGCTGATGGCCGAGGCGGAGTTTGAACTTGGCTGGGCGCTTACCGCGCTCGCGCTGCTAATTAAACCGCAAACCCTGATGATCCTGCCGGTGCTCGCCCTGTGGACGATTCTGAGATGTAACGTACGCCGATGGTGGCGGCCGGCTCTGGCCTTCGCCGCGGCGTTGATCGTAGGTGCCGGTCCGTTTCAGGCGACGCAGAGATGGGGCTGGCTGCCGGACCTCTATTTGTCGACAGCGGCCTTTTATCACGAGACCTCCGTCAACGCTTTCAACTTCATGGCGTTGCTAGGCGGCTTGCGCACGAACGATGCCGGTACGGTCCTGGGGATCTCGTACTTCGCACTGGGGATGGGGCTACTGGCGCCGATTTATGCCTTTGCGGCGCTCATCTTGTGGCGCAATCAGAACACCCGCAATCTATTGTTCGCGACCTTCGTCGTGCTCTTCGGCTTTTTCATGTTTGCGCCGCGGATGCACGAGCGCTATCTCTACCCGGCCGTCGTCTTCGCGATTCCACTTGCGATC
>DASPQS010000079.1:0-8471 GCA_035624865.1 Binataceae bacterium (SeqCode)
ACGCCACGCCCCCTACAGGCGAGGTCTCAGTGCCGGCCGCGCCGGCGACTCCCGCCGAACAACCCTCTGGCGCGGCGGCGGGCGGCTCCTCGCCGGTGACGGCTCCGCCAGGGGCGTCGACGGCTCCCTCAGCGGGAAAGGGCGCCGAAGGGCAGGCAGCGGGTGGTTCCGGGGGTGCGTCCGCAGGCAATCAGGCGGACACAAAAGGAGCCGCTAATGCATCGCCGTTTTCGGCGCTGGCGTCGCCGAGCAACGGTCCGATCAAGATCAAGTCGGATACCCTCTCGGTTGACTACAAGAAGAATTCGGCGCTATGGCGTGGTCATGTACACGCCGTCAGGGCCGACGGCGAGCTGTCGAGCGAAACGCTGCAAGTGATCTACGGCAAGGATTTCCATGAATTGCAGCAGATGATCGCCTCAGGCAACGTGCGGATCAGCCGGGGTACGCAATGGTCGGTCAGCGATCATGCAGTCCTCAATGAAGCCAATCAGACCGTGGTTTTGACCGGGAACCCGGTGGTTCACGACGGCAACGACCAAATAACCGGCAGCAAAATCACCGTTTACCTCAAGACCGGCGAAAGCGTGGTCGAAGGGGCCAAAGCAGTGATCTTCCCTCGCCAGGGAAAAACCCGCGATAATGGAGTATCGGCCGACCACGCCAGGTAGTGCGGCCGGAAGGGTTGATGGCTTTAGAAGTAAAACTCGATGTGCGGCTTCGCCAGCAGTTGGTGATGACGCCGCAGCTCCAGCAGGCAATCAAAATCCTTCAACTGTCGCTGCCCGAACTGGAAGCAGTAGTACAGAGCGAGCTCGACTCGAATCCAATGCTCGAGCCGCTCGACCATAGCGTGAATGAGACGGCGGCGAACGCCGAGGGCGAAGATACGACCCCGGCGGCGGACGGCGAGCCCCTGCCGCCGGAGCCGGAGTTTGCCACCAGCGAGACCGAGGGCGAGTGGGATGCCTCCACCGAGGAACGCCCGACCGAGACGGTGGCGACGGAAGCGCCCGATGCGGCGGTCGAGCTGCGCGAAGCGGGCCGGCTCGACAACCTGGAGTGGCTCGAGTACCTCGAGAATTCCTCGCACAACTGGCGGGACGGACAGGCACCCGACACCGACGACGAACGGCGGCAGACGCTCGAGAATACGCTTACCCGCAGGACTTCGCTCGAGGACCATCTGATGGAGCAACTGCGGGAATCAAACCTGAACGAGGCGGACCAAAGGGTTGGCGCGACGATAATCTACAATCTCGACGACGACGGGTACCTGGGAACGCCGCTCGAGGAACTGGCGGCGCAGCTCGAGACTACGGTCGAGGATGTCGCTCGCGTGCTCAAGCGGGTGCAGCGCTTCGACCCGCCGGGCGTCGCGGCGCGCGACCTGCGCGAATGCCTGTACGCGCAATTGCAGAACCTTGGGATGGAAGAATCGCTCGCGGCACGCGTCGTGCTGAACCATCTCGACCTGCTGGAGAAGCATCGCTACCCCGAGATTGCGAAGGCGCTCGGGGTCGGGCTCGATATGGTGGGGGAAGCAGCCAAGGCGATTTCGCTGCTCGAGCCCAAACCCGGCCGCGACTACGGCGGCGCGGAGCCGGCCTATATCGTTCCGGACGTGTTCATTCAGAAGCTCGGCGACGATTTCGTCGTAACGTTGAATGAGAGCGCGGTGCCGCGGCTGCGGCTGGCGAATTTCTATCAGCGCGTGCTCAACGACAGCGCAGCAAGCGCGGAGACCAAAGAATACCTGCAAGAGCGGCTGCGTTCGGCGCGCTGGCTGGTCAAGTCGATCTATCAGCGCCAGCAGACGATCTTCAAAGTCGCAACTTCGATCGTAAAGTTCCAGCGCGCGTTTTTCGAGCATGGAGTGAGTCACCTGAAGCCGCTGGTGCTGAAGGATGTCGCCGAGGATATCCGGATGCACGAATCGACGATCAGCCGGGCGACCGCCAACAAGTACGCACATACGCCGCAAGGCATTTTCGAACTCAAATTTTTCTTCACCTCGGGAGTCAAGGCGGCTGGTGGCGAGGACGTCAGCGCCGAAACCGTGAAGGAAAAGATTCGGGTGCTGGTCACCGCCGAATCGCAGGGCGATCCGCTCTCCGACCAGGCTATCGCGGACATTCTGCGCAATGGCCAGATCAATATCGCCCGGCGCACAGTGGCAAAGTACCGGCAGGCGTTGGGGATACTGCCTTCGAGCCGCCGCAAACGGTTAGGTTAACGTCACCGTGAGGGGATCGAGGCGAATATGAAAGGCAAGGCAAGCGAAGGCAAGAAGAGCCGGGCGCTGGCGAGGAAGGTCCGCCGCGTAGCGCGCAAGGCGGGAGCATTGCCAGCGGAAGTAACGGTAACCTTCCGCCACGTCGAACCGAGTCCGGCGATCCGCTCTTACGCGGAGCGCAAATTCTCGCATATCGCCAAGTTTCTCAAGCGCGCCTGCTCCGCGCACCTGATCCTCGCGGTTGACAAGTTTCGCCAGAGCGGTGAAGTTACGGTCAAGTCGGGGCGTCTCACCGTGACCGCGCAGGAAGAAACCCGCGACCTGTATTCGGTAATCGACCTGCTGGCGGAAAAAGTTGGGCGCCAGTTGAAGAGCCATTTGGGCAAAAGCAACGCCAAGAAAGTACGCGCGCCTTCGGCGGGGAGGATCTTGAGCGCCGCCGAGACGGCGGTCCCGGTTCCCAATCACCGCGCCTGAACCATGAAGATCAACGAAATTCTGAGTCCCGAACTGATTGCGCCCAGCCTTGCCGGCCGCAACAAGCCTGAGGTGTTGCGCGAGCTTGCATCACTGCTTACCACGAAGCACCGCGACATCGAGCCCGACGACCTCACCGCCGTGCTGGCCGAGCGAGAGCGTCTCGGCTCGACGGCCATCGGCGACGGAATTGCGATTCCGCACGGGAAGATCGCGGGCGCCAAGCATATCCTGGGCACTTTTGGGCGTCACGTGCCGGGAGTGGACTTCGAGTCGCTGGACGGCAGGCCCACGCACCTGTTTTTTCTGTTGGTGGCGCCCGAGGACTCGAGCAGTCTTCACCTCAAGGCGCTGGCGCGCGTCTCGCGGCTCTTCAAGGACGGCGGATTCCGTGAACGTCTCGTCAAGGCTCGCGACGCAGGCGAGATCTTCCGCTTGATCGTGGAGGAGGACAGCCGCTATTAGAATGCGCTGTCATATTCGATAATCCAGCTGTAAGGTGCGGCGGGCGAAGCCTGGCCGCGTGCGCGGCGAAGCACACCAGCGATCACGCCGAATGGCGAAGCCTCGAGCGAGGCACCTGAATGACTCCAAACGACAACGGAGAGACCTCGCAGCAAGCGCGGCTCATCATCGTGACGGGTGTTTCGGGGTCGGGGCGCGCCTCCGCGATGCGCGTGCTAGAAGACCTGGCCTTCTACTGTGTCGATAATCTGCCGGTCGCGCTTGCGCCGAACGTGGTTACGCTCGCCACCCAGCATGATCGGGCGCTGACCGGGGTGGCACTCGGGATTGACGCGCGCGAGCGCATGTTTTTCCCGGAATGGCCCAAAGTCTTCGCTCAACTCGAGCGCAGCGGCTTGCGGCCGGAAATCCTGTTTCTTGACGCGTCCGACGAGGTACTGGCACGGCGCTACTCCGAAAGCCGCCGACCCCATCCGCTGGCCGAAAGCGGAGCGAGCGTCGCCGACAGCATCCGGCGCGAGCGGTTAGCGCTGGCCGAGATGCGCGAACGGGCGACTCGCATCATCGACACGACGACGACCACCGTCCACGAACTGCGCGAGGTCGTGACGGCGGCCGTGATGGGCGCGCAGGGTGGCCGCCGCATGGGGATCATGCTGGTTTCCTTCGGCTACAAGTACGGCCACCCGGTGGGCCTCGATCTGATCCTCGATGTGCGCTTTATCCCCAATCCGTTTTTCGTTCCCGAACTGCGCCCGCTTACCGGCATCGATCCGCGCGTGCATGAATACGTGATGGCACAGGCCGAAGCGCCGCGGTTCATTGAACAAGTGGGCGGGCTTCTCGAATTCCTCCTGCCGCTTTATCAACGCGAGGGTAAGAGTTATCTCGCAATCGGCCTCGGATGCACTGGCGGACGACATCGGTCGCCGGTACTGGCACGGGAACTGATGGAGCGGCTGGCGCGGGTCGGTTTCGAGACCCAGGTTCGTGACCACGACATCGATCGCTGAAGCAGGGAGATTGAACGCGCTGGCGCGGTGACCGGCGCGCGGTCAGTTCATGATATTGCCGGCGTCGACGTTGATCGTTTGACCGGTCACGCCTGTCGCAAGATCGCTCGCCAGGAAGAGTGCGACGCGCGCGACCTCGTCCTCTGTAACCATCCGCTGGAGGGCGGCGGTCGCGGTGAAGCCCTTCTTGACCTGATCATATGGAGCGCCCATCGCCTCGGCACGAGCACGAATCACGCGCTCGATACGGTCACCCTCGACCGCTCCTGGGCAGATGCAGTTCACCCGAATCCCGTTGGCTCCCCATTCGCCGGCCAGTGTTTGCGTAAGGCCGATCATTGCCCATTTTGATGCGGCGTAGGGTGAGCGAAGCGGATAGCCGCGCCGCCCCGCGCCCGACGAGATCATCAGGATGTTCCCGCCGCTCTGCTTAACCATCACCGGAATCGCCGCGCGCGAGGCGAGCCATGCGCCGGTGAGATTGATGTCGAGCACTTCCTGCCATTCGCTCAAGGACATTTCGGTCGAGCGCTTGGTAGGACCGGCGATACCCGCGTTGTTGACCAGGATGTCCACACGGCCAAAGGCGCTCATGGTTTCGTCCACCATGCGCGCGCAATCAGCTTCCTTTGCGACGTCGGCCCGGACCAGGACTGCGGGTGCCCCAAGTTTCGCGACTTCGGCGCGGGCCTCCTCGAGCGGTCCCGGCGTTCGCGCAGCGAGCACCAGCTTTGCTCCTGCGCGGGCGTAGGCGAGCGCAATCTGCCTGCCGATCCCGTATCCG
The DNA here is from genome assembly GCA_035624865.1 of Binataceae bacterium (SeqCode). Taxonomy (GTDB): domain Bacteria; phylum Desulfobacterota; class Binatia; order Binatales; family Binataceae; genus JASHZA01. The sequence goes on from DASPQS010000079.1 coordinate 4,976, forward strand.
CCGCCGGTGATGATGGCGATCTTATCTTTCAACTCATGCATGGCCGGTTTCCTTCCGTACGCCCCGAAGCGAGTTGTCCTTCCAGCGCGAATCTAGCGGCATTCCTGGGTCATCACAAATGCGCGTCAGGCCTGACATGTCGGCGGGCTGTTGCACGACCGCACAATTGGGGTGGCAACGTTGCTAGCAGAGGTGAAGGATTTCACCCTGAGCAGAAAGCTTAATCTGTGCTGTAGTGGGTGCAGGTTTTGCCTTGTCTCATATGGCACGGCTCCATATCATTGCTTTTGGATAGTGATGGCCGCAGCCAGTCCAATACGTACGTCTTCCAGCGAACCGAATGGCAGCGGCCTTTCGTTGCTCGGTGTTTTGCGGATAGCGATTCTGGTCATCCTCGCAGGGGGATCGCTGTACCTCGTGTTTATCCATCGCGAATGGTTCGCTGACCCGCGGATGGTCAAGCGGGAAGTGCTGGAGTATGGCCCGTGGGGACCGATTGCCTACGTCCTGCTCTACGCGGTTGGCCCATCGTTTTTGGTGCCGGGCGCGGTCATGACGATAGCCGGGGGTCTCGCCTTTGGCGCCATGTGGGGAGCGGTATGGTCAGTGGTAGGTGCGAATCTGGGAGCCCTGGTGGCTTTCGGCGCGGGGCGGTTTTTGGGCAGGGGCTTCGTCGAGCGCACGATTGGGCACCGCTTTCACAAGATGCTCGGGCGGATGGCGCGTAACGGCTTTTACATCACCCTCTATCTTCGCATCGTCCCCGTAATTCCCTACAACGCGTTTAATCTATTGGCGGGTGCATCGCCGATCACCTTTCGGGATTACTTCTGGGCGAGTGTGATCGGGATGATTCCGGGAACAGTTCTGTTCGCGGTTCTGGGTGACGCGCTGTGGCATCCGGCGTCGCCGCGTTTCTTCATCGCGCTGGGCTTGATCCTGCTTTGTTTCGGCGTGGGCGAATTCTATCGGCGTCGAAAAGCGATCACGATAGAGTTGGACCCAGCGGCCTAAACGCCACCGCCCGCCGCTAATAGCCTCGAGCGACGTTGCCTAACAGAGCGCGCGCCACCAACAGCTTCATGATCTGCGCGGTGCCGTCGCCGATTTCGAGCCCAATCACGTCGCGCATGCGCTGCTGATGCGGCAAATCCATGCTGAAACCCAAATGCCCGTGCAGAAGCAGGCATTGATGCAAAACCTGGGCGGCAAGCTCAGGCGCCCACCATTTGGCCCCGGCGGCGACCCACCCATGCGGTTGACCGCGATCCTTGAGCCACAGGGCCTCGTAACAGAGCAGGCGCGCCGCGCGTAGTTTGACCGCGGCCTCGGCGAGCGGGAAGGAGACGCCTTCGAAGCGAGCGAGGCTGCCGCCAAAGGCCTGGCGGTCGGCGACATACTTGCAGGTTTCGTCCACGCTCTGCTCCGCCGCCCCGATGCACATCAAACCGATCAGCGAGCGGCTGAAGTCGAAGCCCTGCATTACCTGCACGAATCCGGCACCCTCGCCGCCAACCCGCGCCTGGGCCGGTACGCGGACGCCGTCAAAGAAGATTTGTCCACGGCCAATGGCGCGTGAACCGAGATCCTTGAAGCGGTTGCGGCTGACCCCCGGCGATCTAAGGTCGACGTAAAACGCGCTGACCCCGTGCGCGCCCTGATCCAATGTGCCGGTCCGCGCCATCACCAGGGCGGTGTCGGCCCACGATGCAAATGAAATGGAGGTTTTCTCGCCGTCCAGTCTATAGCTGTCGCCGTCGCGCCGCGCGGCGAGCTTGACGTGGGCCGCGTCCGATCCGCCGGCGGGCTCGGTTACGCCCAGGGCCGGGACAATTTCGCCGCGGCAGATGGGCGGCAGAAATGCGCTCTTTTGCCGGTCGTCGCCGTGCGCAGCCACGATCGCGCCAACCAGCGCGGTCAGCAACAGGACGTAGGCGGCGTTGAAGTCTGCCCGCGCGATCTCTTCGTGCGCAATCCCGAGGGCGACGTAGTCCAGCGCCTGGCCGCCGTAGCTCGAATCGACCATCGGCGCGCATAAGCCCAGCTCGGCCAGTTTGCGCACGACCTCGCGAGGCAGGTCGGCGTCATTGTCGCGCGCCATGTAATGAGGCGCGAGTTCACGCGCAGCGAAATCGGCAAGCGTCTGCCGCAACAGTTCTTGTTCGGGATTGAAAGCGAAATCCATCGGCTATGTCTCTTTACGGGCGGGAGGCGAGCGCGCGTCACATCGGAGGGGTAATCGGTTCGGGCGACGCCGGGCTGTCCGCTCCGGGCATTCCGGGCAGGCTTTGCAAGCCGGCACCGGGATCGGCCTCGACTCCGGGCATTTCGATTACCTGGGAGTCGATATTGCCCTCTTCAATTTGGGTGGTAGACGATCCGTCGGAACCGTTGGAGGCGTCATCGCCGTTCTGGGCGGCCTGCTGTTCCTGGAAATGGCGCATGACGTCGGCCTGGATGTTTTCCTTGGAAACATTGGGTTTCATCCCGATGCTGTGGGACCAGTCGGCGCGCTCCTGCTCGTTCATGTGGAGCCAGATTTGATTGGCTTCGGGGCCGTTGCCGCGTTCGAGCGCCTCGATGAATTTCTGCTGGGTGGTCGGGCTATCATGGTGGAAGAGGGAGCATCCGCTGTTTGGAATGGAGAGTACGAAGAGCGCCGCACAGGCAATCGAGGTCCTCCAAAAGCGCGTTGGCGCGCAATCGCTCCGATAATCCATCACTCACGAGTTTATGGGCATCTCGATGGTTCGATCAATTCGGTTTGTTTTGGGGATTGGGGGGCTCAGTGGCGAAAGTAACAGGTCGATTCGCCTTTGACGGCTTTTACGTTTTTGGCATTGATGTGAAAAACTGCCCGCGATAGCGCCTGCCGCGCAAAATTCGATGAGGAGCGACACAAATGACCATGAGCGAGACGCCGCGTCCAATCTCGATTTCGGCCGATGAGGTTCCGCCGCGCACCAAGCCATCGACCTATCCTGAGCCGTTTTTCAGCCGTATGGCAAAGCGGGAAAAGCGAGCCTTGGGCGATTTTTTCGGCCTGTCGAACTTCGGAGTGAACCTGACCAGGCTGAAGCCCGGCGGTGAATCGGCCCTCCTGCACCGGCACAGCAAACAAGACGAGTTTGTTTTCATACTGGAGGGCGAGCCGACGCTCGTTACTGACAAGGAAGAAATCCCGTTGCGCCGTGGGATGTGTGCGGGCTTTCGAGCGCAGGGAATCGCTCATCAATTGGTCAACCGCACCGACAATGATGTTGTTTACCTCGAGATCGGAGATCGCACGCCGGGCGACGAAGGCAGCTATCCGAAGGATGACCTCCAGGCCGCGCTCGGTCCCGACGGCAGATGGCACGCACAAGGATGGCCGGCCGTACTGAATTTCCGGCTGTGATCTCAAAGGCGCGAGGTGTTTTTAGCCTTGCGGCGAGCCGCTGCCGCCCACGACACCGAGGGTCCCCTCGAGGGAAGCAGGAACGGAAACGGGAGTTGG
>DASPQS010000080.1:0-9684 GCA_035624865.1 Binataceae bacterium (SeqCode)
GCTGGTGCAGCAGCATCTGTTCGCCGTGTTGATGGAGATCAACCCGGACCCGAAGCAGCAGAACCTGGCGACGATTGCACGCAGCGTGGCCGAGATGGGGCGCGCGTCGATCGCGCAAAAGAAGTACGTGGAGGAGCTGCGTAACACGGTCAAGGCGCGGCTGACGCTGGCGGCGCATCGGGTGGTCGACGTCGCGAAGGCGGAAGGGGGCGGGCTGACGCCGGCGGCGGAGGCGGAAATCCGGCGGACGCTGATGGAGGTTACGCTGTGAAGCGGCGGGTAGATCGCCGGGGAGAGGCAATCAAGAAAACCGGAAGATTAGCACGGTGAGTTTCTGGTCAGGGAGAGGGATTTAAAGAGCCGGGAGGAACTGAGTATTTATGGCGCAGCCGAGTGAAATAGCCAAAGGCGCTCAAAATGTACTGCTGCCGTACCAGGTGCGGTGGCTGGCGGACCGCGCGGCGGTGAAGGTGGCGGAGAAATCGCGCCGGGTGGGACTGACCTGGGCGGAGGCTGCCGACAGCGCGCTCGTTGCGGCGGCGCGCGAAGGCATGGACACCTGGTACCTCGGCTACAACCGCGACATGGCGCTGGAATTCGTCGAGACGGCGGCGCTGTGGGCGCGGCAATTCAACAAGGCGGCGCGCGCGATCGAGCAGATCGCGATCGACGACGAGCAGCGCGATATCGTGGCCTACCGTATCCGCTTCAGCTCGGGCCACAAGATCGTCGCGCTGTCGTCGCGTCCCTCGAACCTGCGCGGCAAGCAGGGGCGCGCGGTGATCGACGAGGCGGCCTTCCACGACGACCTCAAGGGACTGCTGAAGGCGGCGCTGGCGTTCACGATGTGGGGCGGATGCGTGCGCGTGATTTCGACGCATAACGGCGCGGAAAATCCGTTCAACGAGCTGGTCAACGATATCCGGGCGGGGCGCAAACCCTACGCGCTGCATCGGATCACGCTGGACGATGCGATCGGCGACGGCCTGTACCATCGGATTTGCCAGAAGCTGCGGGCGAAATGGACGGCCGCGGGCGAGGCGGATTGGCGCGCGCGGCTGTTCGAGGAATACGGGGAGGAGGCCGACGAGGAGCTGCTGTGCGTGCCGCGGCGCAGCGGCGGCGCCTTTTTGTCCTCGGTGCTGATCGAAGCGCGGATGCGCGAGGAGATACCGGTGGTGCGGTGGGAGATGCCGCCGGAATTCGCGCAGCGATCCGAAGCGGAACGGACGCGCGAGACGGCGAGTTTCTGCGACGAGCAGATTGGGCCGGTGCTGGCGGAACTGGACGGCGGGGCGATGAGCTGGTTCGGCGAGGATTTCGGGCGTTCGGGCGACCTCACGGTGATCTGGATCCTGCAAATGCGCAGGAACCTGGTGCGGCGCACGCCGCTGGTGATCGAACTGCGCAATATACCCTTTCGCCAGCAGGAGCAGATTCTTTTTTACACGGCCGACCGGCTCCCGCGCTTCGCCGGCGGGGCGATGGACGCGCGCGGCAACGGCCAGTACCTGGCGGAGACCGCGATGCAGCGCTACGGCCAGCGGATCCAGCAAATCATGCTTTCGGCCGACTGGTACCGGGAAAACATGCCGCGCTACAAGGCGGCGTTCGAGGACGGCGCGATCGAACTGCCGCGCGACGCCGATATCCTCGCGGACCATCGCGCACTGGTGATGGAGAAGGGCGTGGTGCACGTGCCGGAGCGGCGCGGGCGCGACGCGGACGGCAAGCGGCGCCATGGCGACAGCGCGATCGCCGCGGCGCTGGCTTACTACGCGAGCCAGACGGGCCCGTCCGAGGTGGCCTATGCCGCCGCGCCGCGCCGCCATGCGGCGGGAGAGGCCGGGCGGGAGAGCCGCCCTTACGAAATCGAGGATCTACAGCCGCGCCGGCGCGGATGGGCCGCCGCCGGCGCATGGTGAGGCGGCCGCGCCGCTATCTATTCGCGAGAGTTGATTGAGTAATCACACATGAAACTGTACGACGCATATGGGCGGCCGGTTGATGCCGAACAACTGAAGAACGAGCAGGCCGGGCCGACGCTGGCCGGCGTGCGGAATATCTACTCGGTGATGCATCCGTCGGTCGGGCTGACGCCCGAGCGGCTCGCCGCGATCCTGCGCCAGGCGGAATTCGGCGATCCGTTTTTGTATCTCGAGCTGGCCGAGGAGATGGAGGAAAAGGACCTCCATTACCTGGCGGTGCTCGAGACGCGCAAGCAGTCGCTGGCGCAACTGGAGATCGTCGTGCGGCCGGCGTCGGCGGCGCGCGAGGACGTGCGCCTGGCGGAAATGGTGAACGACGTCCTGATAAACGGGACCTGCGGCCTCGAGGATGCGCTGCTCGATATTCTCGACGCGATCGGGAAGGGCTTCTCCGCGGTGGAGATCGTGTGGGACACGTCGGGCCGGCAATGGGTTCCGCAGGAGCTCAAGTGGCGCGATCCCCGCTGGTTTTTGTTCGACTGGATAAGCGGCGAGCGGCTGCTGGTGCGGACGCTGGCCGACGAGCAGCCGATCGCGCCGGCCAGGGACGACAGCGGCTATACCCATCTGGAGCGGCGGTTCGCGGCGGCGGGGAGAACGCGCGGCGCGGGCGGATGGCTGACCGGGATGCAGCCGATGACGGCGCCGCTGGCTCCCTTCAAGTTCATAGTCCATTTCGCCAAGGCCAAGGCGGGCCTGCCGATCCGGGGCGGGCTCGCGCGCGCGGCCGGATGGTCCTACCTGTTCAAGAACTACGTATTGAAGGACTGGGTAACCTTCGCCGAGGTGTTCGGGCAGCCGCTGCGGGTGGGCAAGTACGGGCCGGGAGCAACCGAGGCGGACAAGAGCACGCTGCTGCGCGCGGTGGCGAATATCGGGACCGACGCGGCGGCGATAATCCCGGAGTCGATGGTAATCGAATTCACCGAGGCGCGGCAAACGGGCAGCAGCGACCTCTACGAGCGCTTCTGTGAGTATATCGACCGGCAAGTGAGTAAAGCGGTGCTGGGCCAGACGCTCACGACCGAGTTGCCGCGCGGGGCCGGTTCGCGGGCGGCCGCCCAGGTGCATGAGGGGGTCCGGCGCGACATCCTGGGGGCCGACGCGCGGCGGCTGGCGGCAACGCTGACGCGCGACCTGGTCAAGCCGATCGTCGACCTCAACGCGGGACCGCAGGCGCGCTACCCGCAGATCCAGTTCGCGCTGCCGGACGATCAGGACGCGAAGACCTTCGCCGATATCGTGGCGGAACTGGCGGATCGGGGCCTGCGGGTGGGTCAGAAGGCGGTGCTCGACCGGCTCGGGCTGCCTGAGCCGGCGGCGGACGAGGCGGTGCTGACGGCGCCGGGGCGGGTCAATTGAGCAAAAAATCGGCATCGGAACGTCAGGATTTGCTCCATTTTGACGAATATTGCGCCTCGGCGACGCCGAGTGAAGGATTTCACCCTGAACCGGATCGAGCGCGGCGAGTAGGATGGGGCGCGATGAAGGAATCAATGGCCAACGAAACCGTAGAGGCGAGCAGGCTGGCGGTTCACGGGGCGGCGCTGGCGGGCGACGGCGCACCGCCCGAATGGATAGCACTGCTACCGGCGGGAGTATTCAACGGGCGCGACGGGCGCGGACCCTACCGGCTGGCGGACCCCGCGGGAGTGATCGCGGCGACGCAGGGGCTGGGGATGCGCGCGGGAATCCCGATCGATTACGACCATGCGACGGACCTGGCGGCGCCCGAGGGGCGTCCGGCGCCGGCGGCCGGCTGGATCCGGGAGCTGGCGGCGCGCGAGGGGGCGATTTGGGGGCGGGTCGAATGGACGCCGCATGGGGCGGCGGCGGTGACGTCGCACGAGTACCGCTATATTTCGCCGGTATTCGAGCACGGGCGGGACGGCGAAGTGGTGCGGCTGCTGCGGGCGGCGCTGACGAACAATCCCAACCTGTACCTGACCGCGATTTGCTCAAGCACGGCGCAACCGAGTGAGAGCGGCGACGAAGACGCATCGGCGGCGGCGATGAAGGAACTGGCAACGGAGCTGTGCGCGATGCTCGGACTCGAGGAAACGTCGACGCCCGACGAAATCGTGGAGGCGGTGCGCGCGATCGCAATCGGGAGAACGGCGGAAGTGGCGGCGCACAGCAGCGGGGCGGATCCCGCGCGATTCGTGCCGGTCGCGCATTTTCAGCAGACGGTGAGCGAGCTGAATGCGCTGCGGGCGGCGCGGGCGCGCGAACGCGCCGAGCATACGGTGGCGGAGGCGATGCGGGCAGGCAAGCTGGTGCCGGCGCAGCGCGAATGGGCGATCGCATACGGGGTGGCGGACTTCGAGGGCCTCGAGAATTTCGTGGCGCGCCAGCCGGCGATCGCGCTCGGGGAGTCGCAACTGGCGGGCGCGCCGCGCGGTTCGGAACCGGGAGCGCGTGAAGCGCTTGCGGGGGGAAATCCGGCGATGAATCGGGCGGAGCTCGAGGTGTGCACGATCCTGGGCGTCGCGGCGGAGGATTTTCTCATGCGCAAAGGGGCGCAGAGCGGCCGGGCAGGAACGATCGCGGGGCGCGATCGGAGCGATTTTTTCGGCGCGGTCAAACACTGATGCTTTCGCAGCAACAACGGTGACACGATGGCGGCATTAACCAATTCGCGTAATACCCCGGAGCTGGCCGACGGCGGGCGGATGCAGGTGTATCCGGTCGAGGCCAACACCACGATTTACCTGGGCAGCATGGTGGCGCTCAATGCGAACGGCAACGCAACGCCGGCGTCGAGCACGGCGGGGCTCAAGACGGTGGGGCGCGCCGAGATGACGTACGGGGGCATTCCCGGGCAGGACGCGGTGAACACGGGCGCGGCGGGAGCGGTATCGATCGTGGCGCGGCGCGGGGTGTTCATGTACGCGGTCAACGACGGGTCGATCGGGGCGGCGCAGATCGGAGAGTTGGCGTTCGCGGTCGACGACAATTCGGTATCGGCGAGCGACGGCAGCGGGGCAACGGCGGTGACGGCGCAGTCGACCACGTTTCCAGCGGCGACATCGGCGCAGATCGTAGCGCTCGGACACGAGAGCGTCTCGAAGGTCAAAGTACACAGCACGTCGGGGGGCGGGACGGTCTATACGGAAGGCACCGATTACATAGTCGATTACCCGGCGGGGTTGGTAATGCTGGCGGCGGCGGGCGCGATCGCGGCAGCCGCGACCGTATTCGTCGATTACAACTGGGGTGCGCCGACGCGGAGCGTCGCCGGGCGGATCGTCAACATGGATCCGAGCGGCCAGGTATGGATCGACTTCTGGCATCATTCCTGAAGCGGGCGAGCGTGAGAATCGGACTGAGTAATACGCAGGCGGCGGGATCGACCACGGAAGCATCACGGTAGGCACACATGGAAATCACTGCGGCGAATTTGACGGCACTGTTCACCGGCTTCGACGTAATCTTTCAGCGCGGCTTCGAGAAGCCGCCTTCGTACTATGAGCGAATCGCGACGGTCGTGCGGTCGACCTCGCGGCAAACCACGTATCCATGGCTGGGGCGCACGACGCGGTTCCGCGAGTGGCTGGGCGAGCGGGTGGTGCAGGCGCTGGAGACGCACAGCTACACGATCGTCAACAAGGACTTCGAGGACACCGTAAGCATCAGCCGCAACGATGTCGAGGACGACAACTACGGCGTCTACGAACCGGTGATCGAGCAGCTCGGCTGGGACGCGAAAGTGCATCCGGACGTACTGCTGTTCTCGATGATCAAGAATGCGGTGACCACGCCGTCGAGCGTGCTGGGATATGACGGGCAGCCGTTCTTCTCGGCAGCCCATCCGGTGGGGCCGCTGGCGGCCGGCGGCGACGCCCGGGACTCGTCGGCGTCCAACATAAACTCGTCGGGATCGGGCGCCTACTGGTTTCTGATCGACGCGTCGCGGGTGGTGCGTCCCTTTATCTTCCAGCTCCGGCGCGAATACACCGTGACCAGGATGAACACCCTGAACGACGAGGCGGTGTTCAACCGGCGGGAGTTCCGCTTCGGCGTGGACGCGCGGGCGAACACCGGGGTGGGGCTGTGGCAGCTGGCTTACGCCAGCAACACGGATCTGAGTAATCCGGCGAACTACGGCGCGGCGCGCGCGGCGATGCGCACGGTCAAGACCGACGCCGGGTTACCGTTCGGCGCGCTCGCCAGCCGCAAGGACGTCTACCTGCTGGTGCCACCGGCGCTCGAGGAGGTAGCCAGCCAGCTGCTCCACTCCGATTTCATGGTGGGTGCGGGCGCGAGCGCGAGCGTTCCCACGGGCAACATCTGGAAAGGGACCGCCGAACTGATCGTGAGCGAGTACTTAGCCTGATAACCGGCAGACCGGGATTCGACGGAAACAGAGATGTCATACGCGACGGCCAACGACATGCTTGCCCGATATCCGAATCGGGACCTGGTGCAACTGAGTAATGAGGACCCGACGCAGACGGCAGTGAACCAGGCGCCGCTCGCGCAGGCGCTGAACGATGCGTCGGCGGAGATCGACGGCTACCTGGAAAGCCGGTTCGCGCTGCCGCTCGCCGATCCGCCGGCGGTGCTCAACCGGCTGGCGTGCGATATCGCGATGTACCGGCTGCAATCGCTGCGGCCGCTGCACGACCTGGCGGACGCGCGCAAGCGTTACGAGGATGCGGTGGAGCTGCTGGTGCGGGTGGCGCGGGGAGAGGTGACGCTGGGCCTGGCGGCGGACAATCTCGAACCGGCGCAGGCGCAGGGAGCGGTGCTGACGCAGGCGGGCGGAGATTCTTCGGGAGCCCTGCCGCAACGGGTCTTCAACCGCGGTTCGCTCAAGGGCTTCTAGGTGGCAGCCGCCGTACTGGATAGCCCGTGGACCGGCACCAGCTTCGCACCGCCGACGCCGCTGGATATTGCAACGATCGAGAACGCGATCCTGACGCAGCTGCGATCGGCGATCGGAACGATCGAGATCGCGCATTATCCGGATCGGCCCGAGAGCTACCGCATGACTCATCGGATCGGCGCCGCACTGGTGCGGTACGAAGGCGCCAGGTACGAACGGCTGATGGACACGGCGGCGGTGGTGCAGGAGCGGCGGCTGCAATTCGAGATCACGCTGATGATGCGCGATCTCGGCTGGGGCGTGGGCGGGCAGGCGGACGGCACCAGTCCCGGCGCGTACGCCCTGATCGAAGAGGTTCGCGCCGCGCTCACGGGTTTCCGAGTGCCGGGTTGCAGCAAGATGTACCCGCTGCGCGAAAGATTTGCCGGGCGGGACAAGCAGGGCGCGGTCTGGGTATACGCGATCCGCTTCGGCCTGACGACGGCGGCGGTCGAACCCTCGAGCGCCGACAACTTCCCGCTGTTCGTGAAAGGGATCGCTCAGGAGCAGAGCGGACTGACTGCAATCAGCCTCGCGCCGGCGCCCTACACTTTCAACACGAACGGGCAGATCCAACTGCCACAGGGCAATGTTTCGGAGGTGGCGCTGACGGACCCGGCAAGCGGCATCGCCTACAAGGCCGGCACCGACTACTCAGTCGACGCGGTAAACGGGATTATCACGCGCAACCCGAGCGGGGCGATAGCGGCGGGAGCGACCGTGGACGCCGCATACACATACGCGGAGACGGCAACGGCAGCGGCGGGCGGCGGGAACGCCCCCACCGCGCCCACAAACTGAGGGGAGCATAACCATCCCGTCCACCGCAACGGTGGCGGATAGGCACGCGGTGAACTGAAATGGCTATATCCTTCCTGCACGGAGTCGAGGTAGTCGAGACCACTACGGGTCCTGCGCCGATCACAGTAGTCAAATCGTCGGTGATTGGACTGGTGGGAACCGCGCCCCTGTGGGCGGTGGCATCGCCGGCGACCTCGCCGGCTATCAACAGGCCGACCCTGGTAAGCTCGGCCCGGGACGGAGCGAATTTCGGCCCGCTGGTCCAGGGCTACAGCATCCCGTACGCACTGGCGGCGATCCAGGCGCAGGGCGCAGGCCAGGTAATCGTGGTGAACGTCTTCGACATCACCCGGCACACTTCCGACCTGGTGGAACCGCTAACCTTCAATGCGGCGGGTGCAATCAACCTGGGGCACATGGGAATCGCAAATCTGGCCTTGCTGCCGACGGCGACAACGGCGGTGAGCGGCGAATCGCACTCGTTTGGAGGGACACCGGCAACGGTCCAGCTCGCCCATGGCAATCTCAGCGCCGCGACGGTGGTGCTGACAAGCAACCCGGCGGGAACCACTTACGTGCAGGGCACGGACTACTCGGTCGACGCCCGCAGCGGGCTGATTACGCGGCTGGCCGGCGGCGCGATCACGCCAACGGAAGCGATACTGGTCAGCTACAGTTACTATTCCGGAGCGCCTTACGTGACGGGCACCGACTATTCGGCGGATATGGTCAATGGCGTAGTGGCGCTCAATGCCGGCGGCGCGATTGCGACAGGCGCCACGGTAATCGCTTCGTTCAGTTACGCGGACCCAAGCAAGGTGACGGACGCCGACATAATCGGTGCGGTGACGGGAGGCAGCTATACCGGAATCCAGGCGCTGATGACGACGTACGGAACGATGGGATTCTTTCCCAAGCTGCTGACGGTCCCTGGATACGCCCACAACGCCGATGTGGCGTCGGCGCTGCTGTCGATGGCGGGAACGCTGCGCGCGCTGGCTCTGATCGATGCGCCGGCGGGCACGGTGCCGGCCACTGCGATCGCGAATCGGGGCGTCGCGGGCAACGCCTTCGACACCAGCTCGACCAGGGCGATTCTGTGTTATCCGCAGGAGACGTTCTACGACACCGGCCTGGTGCCGACGGGTGTTACGCTCAACGGGGCGGCGGCCTCGCCGGCGAGCGCCAACCAGAACGCGGTCGGACCATTCTCGCAATGGGTGGCGGGAGCGATCGCGGCAAAAGACCTGGAGAAGGGCTACTGGTGGTCGCCCTCGAACACCGAAGTGAACGGCATACTGGGTCCGGACGTGACGCTGTACGCGTCGATTCTAGACGCGGCGTCAGACGTCAACACCTTGAATTCCGACGGGATCGTAACCGTCTTCAACGCGTTCGGCACGGGGCTGCGGCTGTGGGGCAACCGGTCGGCGGCTTATCCAACCGTGACGACGCCGGACAACTTTATCAGCGTGCGGCGGACCATGGACGTAATCGAAGAGTCGGTCGAGCTCTCGATGCTGCAGTTCCTCGACCAGCCGATCAGCAACGCACTGATAACGGCGATCCTGGCGAGCGTCAACGCGTTCATCCGGACGCTGATCCAGCGTGGGGCGCTGGTGGCAGGGGCCGCGACCTACAATCCAGCGGAGAATCCTCCGAGCGCGGTGGCGGCCGGGCAACTCGTCTTCGATATCGACGTCATGCCGCCGCCGCCGGCGGAGCGGATCACGTTCAATGTGTTTGTCGATACGACGCTGCTGAGCCAGCTCGGCACCACCAGTTCGTTGAGCGGCACCGCGGCCAGCGCATAGGGAACCGGCTAACCGCGCCGCGGCCGATCGCTCGCGCGCGGCCGGCGGCAAGCGTAACGCGCGGGAGAAGGCTATCAAGATGGATATATCAGTAAATCGCATCACCAACGCCAACATCTATATAGACGGCACCGGGCTGCTCGGCCGTGCGGAGGAGATCGAAGTAAGCCAGCCGCGCCATCGGATGGTCGATCACAAGGCGCTGGGCATGGCG
>DASPQS010000081.1:0-8691 GCA_035624865.1 Binataceae bacterium (SeqCode)
CGCCCCCGGCGTAACGGCGGAAATCGGCGGCATCGAGACCCACTTCAGCTAGCACTGCCTCGATCGCCGCGACGTCCTCGATATTCAACTCGCGCTTGAAGAAACGCTCAAACACGCGAATCGAGTATTCGCGGAAACGTCCGCGGGCATCCGCATACAACCCGCCGATCAGTGCGAGCCGGGAGTCGAAAAGTTTCTGCGGCCCGCGGATCACGAGGCCACGCTCGTTGGCGAAGCGGCGCGCGTCCGCGTAGAGGTAGCGCACCTTGTACCAATCGCGTTCGTTGCGATCGGGCAATTCACCTCCGTATGCGGACTTCAGATCGACCTCGAGCGGCACGAAGCGCAGGGCGACGCGATGGGTCCGTTCGAGATCGAGCGCGGGTTCGAATGCGAGATAAGTGAACGGACTCTTGTAGTCGTAGTAGAACTTGATGGTTTCGAGTGCTTGCGGCATTGCGGCACCGCTTATCGTGATAGCCCAAAAGACCTCGGCGCAAAAGGCCGCGGGCCGGCCTATCAATTCAGGCGGTGAGCGCCGCGTGCGCCGCTAATGCCTGTTATCAGGCAGGCCACGCATCCGGTAGGGTGGATCGGTCGGCGGAGTCAGGCCGCCTTTGCGCACCGGGTCCCGCCGCATGGTGGCCGGGGTTCTGATCGTAGGAGGGTCCGGTGAACCTTCGTCATCTGCCTCCGCCGCTGCGTTCGCGGCTTGCGCCTTTCGACTGGCGGCTGCGGCCGCTTCGCGAATCGCGGCAACCAGGATTGGACGCCGCACCGGCTTGCTCACATGCGTATCGCAACCCGCCTCGAAGCTTCTGCCGATGGCGTCGTCAAGGACCGAAGCGGTGAGCGCGATTATCGGCGTGCGGGCGAGGTTGTGTGTCTGCTCCCACTCGCGGATCCGGCGCGTCGCCGTGTACCCATCCATCACCGGCATCTGGATGTCCATGAGGATGACGTCATACTTCCCGGCGGAGAACTTTTGCAGGGCGATTTCGCCGTTCTCGGCCTGGTCCAATTCGAATTCGGACTTCTTCAGAAAGGCGTCGATGAGCAGGCGATTGTCGGCGGAATCGTCTGCAACGAGTACGCGCAGGTGGCGCGTCCGTTCCGTCGGTGCCGCAGGTGTCGCGATGCCCTCTTCGGGCGCCGCCGCCTCTGCCTCCGCCTCGGCGGCTGCTTCGGCTGATGGCGATTGCGTCACCAGCGCATTTACCAGGCTGAACAGCTCCGAATGCCTGACCGGCTTGATCAGGTGATTCATCAGTCCCAGCTTGCGCAAGTACGGCAGCCTCACATTGAGGTCGTCGGAAGTCAGCATCGGGATTATGGTCCCGGCCGGCAGCGCTTCCTCCTGGATTCGCTCGATGACCTCATAGCCGCTCATCTCAGGCATTCGGCAATCGAGCAACGTGATGAAATATGGCGCCTGGTTGCTGCGCGCATTGCGCAACGCTGCCAGGGCTTCTTCGCCGCTTCCAACCGGGGTCACGAGCGCGCGCCGCAGCGAGAGCATCTCGGACAGCGCGATCCGGTTGACCGCGGTGTCGTCGACCACCAGTACGCGCACCTCCGCGAGGTCCGGGCCCTCGTGCAGCGCGCGGCTGGCCGGATTGAGGCCGAAACGCGCGGTGAAATGAAACGTACTGCCTTTGCCGGTCTCGCTCTCGACCCAGATCTTCCCGCCCATCAACTCGACCAATTGCTTGACGATCGCCAGTCCGAGTCCGGTGCCTCCGTATTTGCGAGTGGTCGAGGCCTCGGCCTGGACGTAGCTCGAGAAAATGCTTTCGCGCTGGCCCTCCGCAATGCCGATGCCCGTATCTGCGACCGTGAAGTGCAACGCCCCTGCCTGGGCCTGCGGCTCGCGCGTCACGGTAATCGCGATCTCTCCCTGCTCGGTGAACTTGATGGCGTTCCCCACGAGGTTGATCAGGATCTGGCGCAGGCGCAGCGGGTCTCCCATCAGACCGGTCGGAGTTCCGGGTGCGATGTGAACGCCGAGTTCGAGCCCCTTCTGGTGGGCGTGGATGGACAGCGTCTCGGCGACGCGCTCGGTCAGGTCCTGCAGATCGAAGTCCACGTGTTCCAGCATAAGCCGGCCACTTTCGACCCGCGCAAAATCGAGGATGTCGTTGATGAGGTCGAGCAGCGCGTTGCCGTTATTCATCATGATGCGCAGGAACTTGCGCTGTTCGTCACCGAGGGAAGTGTCCGCCAGCAATTCCGCCATGCCGAGGATTGCGTTCATTGGAGTGCGGATTTCATGTGACATGCTCGAGAGGAATTCTGACTTAGCGCGAGAGGCGCGCTCGGCAGATTCGCGGGCCGTCACGAGTTCACGCTCGGTCTGTTTGATCCGGCTGACATCGCGCAGCACCGAGATGACGCAGGGTCCGTGGCTCAGTTCCACCACCATGCCCGAGATCATGCACGGTACTGTGGCGCCGCTCTTGGTGCGGAGAAGGGCCTCCAGGTTGCGCACGCTGCCGCGCTCCCGCAGCCTGCGTTCGTACTCGATCCGCTGATCGTCGTCGACCCAGATTCCGAGTTCGCGATCCGTCGATCCGATCACTTCCTCGCGCGCGAACCCGCTGCGGAGAAATGCTTCACTGACATTGATGTAGCGGCCGTCGGAAAGGCGCGCGACCGCGACGGCGTCTGGGTTGGCATCGAAGATCTTCCAGAGCTTGACCTCGCCCTCCTGCAACGCGTTCATTCGCGCCTGCGTCTCGCCACGAGCACGCTCGGTCAGCGCTGCGACGAATTGCGCGAGCCCGCATGCGCTTATCAGCTCGAGCCATCGGTACGCCATGGTGTCGATTCCGGCGGGCATCAAGGCGGATCCCATGACGGCCGACATCAGGCATACCGCCATGAAATAGGCCTGCCATCGCGAACCCCAGGGAACCAGCGCGGCGGTCCCGAGCTGCAGCAGCACCGCCGCCATAAAAAACTGCGTCGGCTGGCCAATCAAGGCGCTCACTGCGACTGCGCTCAACGCCATTGCAGAGCATTCCAGAAACACCATTTCGCGCCAGTTGCGCGAGTACCATCGGCTCCAGGTCAGCGCCATCGCCGTCCCGGTGGCCACGAGATTAAAGCCGTTCAGAGCGTAAAGGCCGCGAGGTGCATTCGGTGTCACGAAGGCACTTACGACCGCATGCACCAGAAGGTATGCGAAGGTAAGCCCCAGGCCCACCCGAATCATCCGGGTGACCCAGCTATCGGCAACGAGGGCGTCGTCAGTCGCCGGCTGCCCACCCACATCACCGGCGGCGGTCGCAACCGGCTCATGAAGGTCGGGATCGTGTTGTTCAGGTATCTGCACCTTCAGGTCTTCCTAAGCGGTATTCTACCGCTCGGCCGGAGCCGCCGCCCCATTTAAAGCAAGCAGGATGCCCGGTTTTGGAGGGATGCATTGCCGGGTTTTGGTGAATGTTCGCCCTTTGTTCGAAGCTCGCTGACAGCAATTTCAGTATCCGCCGGCTTCATTTGTGCCTGTTTGGCTGCTCAGGAAGGAGGTTTTTCCAGCCAGGTTCGAGAAATCCCTCGGTACGAGGAAGTTTTCTCGGAAAAACGCCCTGCAACAATGATGCAGCCGCGCAACAAAAGTTCGCCGCTTAGGCTAAAAAAATGCTCCCGTCATGATTCGCGGAATCCATATGCAAGTCACCTAATATGCGGACCGCCTGCGGCCACCAGGCAATCATGACTGTGGGCGGTTCCACGAACGGAGCGAAGGCCGTTTAGGGCGCCAGGTGGAGACGGCGAACGTTCTGGCGGTCAAGCCGGCTATCGATGGTACCTTTTCTCAGGAAGAGGCGAATTGAGCATTTACCGTGCTTACCACCGAGCTTACGTCCTGACCGAAGATCTCGTAGGTGGCGAATACGGCAATCGCGACCGCCGCGAGCACGAAAGCGTACTCCGTCATGGTCTGTCCGCGGAGGGATTCCCGGAGTCGGAGGAAGATGCGAGAGGCGGAATTCATTGGTCCATCCTTGTGGTGAAGATTACGCGGTCCGCGATTTCGCCCCCCACCCCTTTTGTCTAAACGAACCGACCTTTGCCCTTTTCAGCACCGGATTTAATGGCCAATCATTCTAATCCTAAAAGTTACACGTGATGCATCCAAACAACAAGTCTAAGGATTACATAACGGTCAGTTAAGTCAATTGTCTAGCAAATGGAACCAGACGCCGCCTTGATACTTGTAGGTATTTCTTTGCAGTTTTTATGGGTATAAATCACATTTAGCATATAAAAGACGCAGTCCGGTCGAATTTTCGTGCCAGACTGCCGAGTCAATAGCGCGATTTGCGCAAACGGGCGGTTCGGATGAATATCGGGATAGAATCGACCTTTCGGCTTCAGGAGAATTTCCGATGGCCAATCCAAGAAATCCTGATGAAATCCGCGGGTATCACGCTCATGTTTACTACGATACTGAATCCCGAGAGACCGCCGCAAAGCTGCGTGAACAGATCGAGCGCGCTTTTCCTGTCGAGATGGGCCGATGGCGCGACGAACCGGTCGGGCCGCACCCGCAAGCGATGTATCAGGTGAAGTTTGCACCTGCCGAGTTTCAGCGGATCGTGCCCTGGCTGATGCTCAATCGGGCCGGCCTGACCGTCCTCGTGCATCCCGACACTGGTGACGCCTACCAGGATCACGCTCACAACGAGCTATGGCTCGGAGAGAAGTTGAAACTGCGACTTGAGGTACTGCGCCAGATGCTCGCCAGGAATTCTTAACGGGTGCTCCCGCGTCTGCTCGATTGTCTCACGCGAGAAGCACGGCGATGATGCCCGACACGAAGACACTGTCGAAGGTGCCGGCGCCACCGATCGTGGCGATGCGCGCGTGTAGCCGCCACAGCGCGCCCAGGTTCATCAGGTCCGCGCCGACCAGGCATCCGATAGTTCCAGCCACATAGGCGACGGACGCTGAGCGTCTGCGGTCGAGGATCGATGCGAGGATTGCAGCAACCACGCCTGGGATAAAGGTCGGCACAGCAATTCCAACCCCGGGAACCACGCGCGAAAAGCGATGCACCACGGCGCTGACTGCGGCGGTAGCCACAAGGGTCGGCAGGAAACCGCCGACCCGCCATAAGAGATAGCCGGACAAAAGGATCGGGATGACGGCGCCGCCGAGGTTAACCGCGATGATGGTGTGCCCGGCGGCCTGCACCCGTGGTAACACGTTTTCCATTCCGTCGACGATTATCACGCGGTCGTGCGGCAGCCCCCTTGCCGCGATCGCGGTCAGCGAGATGTTGATGTAACTTCCGAAAATCGACAGCATCAGCAGTCCGGTGACCGCTCGATGCGACATCCCAAGTTTTTGATACGCTGCCTCGATCACGCCGACCTCGAGCAGCGCGAACAGGATCAGCAGTGCGAAACCAAGCAGGCCGAGAAGCGGGAGCGTTGACGGGGAGTACATTTGCGGGGGCTCTTTGGAGGTTCGCCCGAACTGCGAGGGACCGCCGGTCAGCGCGGACCGGAGCCTAAGGCCGGCTGTCGAGCGTCTGGCGGAATTGCTCCCGCTTGACTTGCAGGTCGGCGACGAGCTGGTCATAGCCGCGGCTATTGATGACGCGGTTGAACTGGTTGCGATAGTTCGCGATCACGCTGATGGCGTCGATGGTAACGTCATAAATGCGCCATTGCCCGCCATCGCGATGCATCTGGTAGTTCACCTGAATCGGGTCGTTCTGCTCCTTCACCCTGACAAAAGTGTTGACCTGCGCGTAGTCAGGGCCGTCGAAGGTCTCGCGGGTGTATTGGATGCTGAGGGTCTGAACCTCGTCCTGGACCTTCTTGACCGTGTAGTCCTGAAGCTTGCTCAGATACGCATCCTGGATGAAAGCGGCAAAGACCGGCACGAACTGGCCGCGTTGTTCCGCATTCAGTTCGCGCCAATGGTAGCCGAGGACCGAGCGCGCCATCGCGGGGAAGTCAAAGCGGCGCATCGCAAGCGCGCGCAATCTTTCACGCCTTTTAGTCAGCGGTTCCGACTGGTCCTTGAACAGCCCGATCGCCTCGCCGATAGCGGCCTTAAGCTCGGCCATCGGATCGGCCTCGGGCGCGTTAGCGACAGTGGGGTAGGCGCGCGCGGCCCACGATGCGAAGAAAAACAGAACCACAGCGATGGGCAGTACGCGCGCCCCAAGACGGTCGACGATTCCAGGCTGTGAAACAATCGAAGCCATCTGCGGCACATTTTAACGGCATCCGACGGGGCAGGCGACGCGTAGCGAGCCGCGTGCCGCGGGGCTATCCCGCGGTCTGGAGCAGCGCAAAGTAGATGACAAGCAGCACCAGGCCCATCGGCACGCCGATCTTCGCCCAATCTCCCGCTCCGATTCGCAGCGCGGCAGCGGCTACGATATTGGGGATGTTGCCGGGTATCAGCATCCCGCCCGCCACCAGCAGGGCGACTATCGCCTCGCGCGCGCGCGCCGGATCCATCGCATGGATTTCCAGTGCGACCAGCGTCGCATTGTCCATCGCCGCCGAGATCGTATTGGCCCAGAACAGCGCCGAGTGGTCCAACATCGGTACATAGCGGGCAGCCAGCGGCGAAAAGGCTTCGCCCACCAGAACCAGTCCTGCGATGAAGGCGTAAATCTCGAGCCCGCGCATGAGGGCGAGGACAACCGATTCGCGGATTAGCACGACGGTAGGCGCTGCGGCGATTTCGCTTGCCCCGTCCTCGCGAGCTGAAAACCACCCGGCGACGATCGCGCAGGCCAGCATCCCCGGCAGCACGTACGGCGAGAGCATCGCGAACAGTCCGCCAAAGCCCATCCCCAGGCCGCTTGCGGCCAGCGTCGAGAGCGGACCGCCCAGCGGCGTTAGCGACGACCCCAGTCCAATCGCAAAGCATCCGGCGACCGTGACCTGCAGCCGCGCGCGCGGTCCCAGGCGCATAAGCTCGACCAACTCTGCCAGCATCAGCGCCGCTACGACCGCGGTGAGCATCGCGGAGAGGAGGGCGATCGCGAAGACCGCCCCGCCGCAGAGCAGCGGGCGTGCGGTCCGCGCCTGTACCCATCCAACTGCGCGATCCATCTGTCCCCGAATGCGGCCGAAGACGATGTCGGCGACGATCACGGTCAGCGTGATTCCCCCCGGCACCGAAGCGGCGCGGCTCGCGACGTCCCATCGCCACGCTCCTGCGAGCGTCATCGCGAGCAGACCGATCGCCAGAAAGAAAATCTCGATCCGTTCTTCGATCGAGCGCGATACCACCGGTCCGATGAGCAGCAGCGCGATCAGCGCCAAGCCAACGACAGGATTCATCAGGATGAGAGCGGCGTGGGAATTGGCTCCGGCCGCGCGAAAGCCTCCATTTATTGAACGACCGCAGCTTCGAACCGCTACGGTGCCAGGTGAGCGAGCACCCGCTCGATCATTTCGCGGGCGAGACCGAGGTAGTTCGCCGGATCCATCAGCTTATCCAGCGCGGCGCGATCGATGCGCTCGGAAATTTCCGCGTTCTGCCTGAGCAGATCGGCTAGCGGACGGTTGCGGGCGGCGGCGTCGCGGCAAATCGATGAAACGATCTCGTGGGCGCGGTCGCGGCCGACGAATTTCGCCAGACTCATCATCACCCCCTCGGCGAGAACCATTCCTTCGGTGAGATCGAGATTCGCGCGCATTCGCGCCTCGTCCACGATGAGCCCCGCGAGCAGGCCGCGCGTATTTGCCAGCGCGCCGGCGGAGAGGGCGAAAAGCTCCGGCACCGCGACCCACTCGATTTCCCACGCGCCGCTCGCTCGTTCGTGGTCCTCGACCATCGCCTCGAGCATCGCTGCGACGTTCTGGCGGACCATCGAGGCGCAGGCGAGAATGTAATTGCACGAGACGGGATTGCGCTTGTGCGGCATCGTGCTGCTCGCCCCGCGGCCGGGGGCCGCCGGCTCGAAGACTTCGCCCACCTCGGTCTGCATCATGAGCTTTACATCGGTTGCGATTTTGCCCAGGGTTCCGGTGACGAGACCGAGAAAGCACGCGACCTCCGCCATGCGGTCGCGATGCGTGTGCCAGGTGATATCGGGTTGGCCCAGTTCGAGTTCGCCCATCAGCAGAAACTGAACCTGAAGGCCCTGTGCACCCAGTGACGCGAGCGTTCCGGCGGCGCCGCCAAGCTGCCCGACGAGGACGCGCGGCCGGATTTCAGCCAGGCGCGCACGATGGCGTTCGATCGCGGCAAGCATCGTCGCTGCCTTGAATCCGAAGGTTATCGGTACCGCGTGCTGCAATTTGGTGCGTCCCGCCATCAGCGCGTCGCGATAGCGTTCGGCGAGCCCGGCCAGCGAAGCCGAAATCGCTTTGAGATCGTCTTCGACCAGATCGAGCGCCGCCCGAATTTGCAACACGGTCGCCGTGTCGGTGATATCCTGGGTGGTTGCGCCCCAATGGCAGTACTGGCCCGCTTCGCCGCTGCAAAGCGCGGTCAATTGCTCGATCACCGGAAGCACCGTCGAGCCCGTCGCTTCGGTCTGAAGTTTCAGCCGGTCGAAGTCGATGTTGGCGACGATGGCCTGATTTTCGATTTCGGCGGCCGCTTCCTCGGGGATGATGCCCAGGCGCGCCTGGACGCGGGCGAGCGCCGCTTCGACATCCAGATAGAGCTGGACGCGAGCCTCATCGGAGAACACGCGGCGCATCGCGG